>CAIRBI010000287.1 GCA_903876785.1 uncultured Gammaproteobacteria bacterium | reverse complement strand
GCCGACATTGCGGAGCGCCTGGGCGCGGACTGAGTGATCCTCTGATGTGGGAGCGTACCCAGAGGGCATAAAGGCCCTCTGGGTACGCTCCCTCAATCAGTGGTGGCGGCGAAGACGGCGGTTACTCCAGCGCCGCCTGCCGACGCTCAAGATCACGCTGCGCCTCTTCCCGCGCGTGCTCGATGATGCGGAGAACTTCATCGACATTGGCGGCTTCAAGCTTGCCTTCGAAGCGCCCGGTCAGCTTGGAATCGTTACGCAGATTGCCCTTCTCGTACAGCCCCCAGATCTCGCGACCATAGTCGCTGGTGCGCAGCTCCGGCGCGAAACGGCCGAAGTAATTGGCCATGTTCTCGACGTCGCGCAGCAGCATCGCGGCAGCGCTGTTGTTGCCGGATGCATTCACAGCTTGCGGCAGATCGATGATGACCGGACCGTCCTTGCCGACCAGCACGTTGAATTCAGAAAGGTCGCCATGGATGAGGCCGACGCAGAGCATCTTCACTACATCGGCGATGATCCTGGCGTGAAATTCCCTTGCCTGCTCCACAGAGAGCACGACGTCATTCAAACGAGGCGCCGGATATCCCTCTGCATCGCTGATCATGTCCATGAGCAGGACACCGTCGACAAAACCGTGTGTCTTCGGCACTCGCACACCAGCCGCCGCTAGACGACGCAGCGCATCTACCTCGGCGTTCAACCAGGCCTGTTCCTGCTCCTGCTGACCATAGCGGCTGCGTTTGCCGATCGCTCTGGCACTGCGGCTGTTCTTGACCGCGCGCCCTTCCTGATACTGCACCGCCTGCTTGAAGCTGCGCTTGCCTGCTTCCTTGTAAATCTTCGCGCAGCGCACATTCTGGCCACATCGAACCACATACACCTGAGCTTCCTTGCCACTCATCAGCTGACTGAGGACTTCATCGATGAGGCCGTCATCAACCAGTGGCTGCAATCTTGTTGGTACTTTCATGGGCTCCCTGTATGTTTCTCAAAGTCGGTGAATTGATTTGGCCAATTGATTGAGCGAATTGATTGTTCGCGCCTTGCGCGAAGGGGCATATACTACACCCTGATGACAATAATTATCGAGGATCCACCATGACTTTAAGCCCCGAACTGATCGACGAATTGAATACTTTGCTGTTGTACAACGTCACTGACCCTCAGGAAGGCATCAAGGTTCACAAGGAAGCCGGTGCGGCCAAGATCGCGGCGGCGCAACGCCTGCACAACAAAGGCCTGGTGACACAACCCGATGGTGGCTATCTGACCATGCTGGGACGTGAGGCGGCAGAGCACCTGCACATGGCCCACACAATTCTCACGACAGGCTGACACATCCAGCGCTGAGCGCATGACGGCGCTCTCAGCGCCACCCCAGCAACCCGGCAAGCCCCGAACTGCGGTGCACCGGCGTTCTGCACGCGACGGCAAAAACCTCCGCAGCAGAATGAATCAACAGACGACTGCGCGCACGCGTAATTCCCGTGTAGAGCAACTCCCGCAGCAGCAGCGGACTGTTGATATCCGCAGGCAGCACCAGCATCACCTGATCGAATTCCGATCCCTGTGACTTGTGTACCGTCAACGCCCAGGCCGTCACATGTTCCGGCAAGCTCCGTGCAGACAGACGTCGCACCTGACCGTCGAGTTGCGCAAAGCAGGCCTGCAATACTCCATCATCATCGCGCCACAGCAAGCCGATATCGCCATTGAACAACCCCAGCTCATAGTCGTTCACTGTAATCATGACCGGCTTGCCGTGGAAATCCTCCCCGGCCTCCAGCAATCCCCGCGCACGCAAGCGTTCTGCGAGCAGACGATTGATCTCCGTGTCGCCACAGGGTCCCTCATGGGAGGCACAGAGGATGCGAGTCGCCTCAAAGCTCTGCAGAGCCTCTTCCACGGACTCACACAGCAGGTAGACGCTGTAGCGCAAAACAGCCCAGTCAAGCACGGCGCGATTGAGAGGATTCCACTCGCTGGCGGTGGGCTGCAGCAACACCACTTCACTGTCAACTTCTCCGACATTGTCCGTTCTTACCTCTCGCTCCTTCAGGAGCAGTTCCAGAGCGGCGGCATCATCCCCTTTGTTGACCAGTGCGGCCAGGCGGCCAATGGCACTGTCAGCAGAAAAGCGATGGCTGGTGCGCAGCAGGGCGATAGCATCTGCAACTGCAGGTCCGCCCGCCTCCTGTGGCAAACAGTGCTGTTCGATGCCGCTAAGCCGCGCCAGCAAAGCCGCCATCGCCGGGCGGTAGGTCAGCTCTCTGCCATGCCCCGTGATATCGCCGAGCACGTTGCCGGCATCTACCGAGGCCAGTTGATCCCTATCGCCCAGCAGTATGATGCGGGTGTCCACCGGAGTGGCATCCAGCAAGGCCTTCATCAGCGTCAGATCGATCATCGACGCCTCGTCGATCACCAGACAGTCGACCTGCAGCGGATTCAATCGATTGTGGCGGAAGCCACCACGTGCGCTGCTACCCTGATACCCCAGCAGGCGATGCAAGGTGCTTGCCTCATCGGGCAACAGCCCGGCGATATCGGGCGCCAGGTTGAGGCGACCCCGGGCGGCTCGAATCGACTCCACCATACGCGCAGCCGCTTTGCCTGTCGGTGCAGCCAGGCGCAGACGTAGAGTCGGATTCTGCTCCAGCAGCAAGACCAGCACCTTCACCACGGTAGTGGTCTTGCCCGTGCCCGGTCCTCCTGAGATGACGGCGAAACGGCGAGTGACTGCCAGCGCAGAAGCGACGCATTGCCAGTCAGGCTCGGCAGCAGCAGGTGTCAGGAGATCCAGTTGCGGATGGATGCCGGAACGTGCCGGAGTGGCGCGCTGGGGGTAGAGCCGTGCAAGACCCTGCTGCAGGCGCGCCAGATCGATATCCTCTACAAGCTGCAGCCGCGCGTTAATGGCGTGATAGACAGTCTGCTCATCGCTCCAGTAGCGCTGCAGATACAGACGTGGCCCATCGAGAATAAGCGGTGCCACCTCACCCGGGTTGCCTACGCAGTGGCTCTGCAACAAAGCCACTTGCCACTGCGCGAGCGCGGGCGCCGCGGTCTCCGCAATTGCAGAATAAGTGCCAGCGGGCACCGGTGCATGTTCAAACAAGGGCATGCCCGCCCGCCGACCCAGATCGAGGCACACATCGCCCTGCTGATTGCTCTGACTGAGCAGCGCGGCAGTCAGCACCAGCAGGCTGTCTTCCGCCTGTCCGGACTGCCGGGCAATGAAGCGGGCGAAGTGACAACTGAGCGGCGTCAGCGCTCCGAACTCGACCAGCCTGCTGAGAATGCTCATATCAGCCCCCTCGCAGCGGACACTTCCACATTGATACTCCGATGTGCGAAGACCTGCTGATCGAGTCTCTCGATGAGTTCCCGCGCCGGCAGTTCATGATACACGCCGTAGCGCGGTCCGCTGGCGGGACGCATTCCGCGCAGAAACAGGTAATAGACCCCGCCCATGTGTTGACTGTAGTCATAACCACGCACTCGCTGACGCAGATAGCGATGCAGCGCCAACACATAAAGCAGATACTGCAGATCATAGCGGCGATCGAGGATGGCCTTGCGCAGTTTGTCGGGCGTGTAGTCTTCAAGCTGCGTGCCCAGCAAATTACTCTTGTAGTCGGCGATGTAGTAACGCCCCTCGTGCTCGAATACCAGATCGATGATCCCGGTAATCATGCCGCGAAAATCTTC
>CAIRBI010000286.1 GCA_903876785.1 uncultured Gammaproteobacteria bacterium | reverse complement strand
GGCAGGAAGTCCAGGCCTTCATTCAAGACAACCCGCTGTTCCGTCCGGCACGCGGCAAGCAGCCGGTCATTCTGATCGGCGCTGGCACCGGCATAGCGCCGTTGGTCGGCTTCATCCGCCACAACCGCGCACATAACAGAGGACTCAAGGGAGCGCAGCACCCGATGTATCTGTACTGGGGTGGACGCAACCCGCAGTCTGACTTTCTTTACGAAAAGGACCTCCAGAGCTGGCTGCACGATGGCAGACTCACGGGGCTGCAGACGGCCTTCTCAAGAGGCGGCGAACGCGCCTATGTTCAGGACAAGCTCAAGGCGGATGCCGCGCAGATAAGAGCACTGCTGGAACAAGGCGGACAAATTCTGGTGTGCGGCGGGCGCAGCATGGCGGCCTGCGTGGCGACGGCCATGGAGGAGATTCTGGCTCCTCTGAGCCTGAGTGTGGAAGGACTGAAGGCAGCGGGCCGCTACCTGGAAGACACTTACTAGGCGAGTAGACTTGAAAGTGACGCTATTGCCGCTGGACCACGGCGATCCGGGCAAGCAGGCTGTCGATAGCCTGCACCAGCCCGCGATCCCCACCGGCAAAGCCGAGTGCGCGCCGCGCGAAACCATCCGCGTCCGAGTACCGCTGTTGCTGAAAGCGGATACTCGCCAACCGATACCACACATAGCCGTCACGCGGGCTGATGCGCAAGGCGCGCTCGCACAACGCGGCAGCTTGTTCGAGCTCGCCCGCTGCCACGGCAGTGTCCACGGAGGCCATCAGTGTCGCCACGGGCGACGCGGGAGTTGGGGGCCTGACCGGCTCGGACGTGCTAGGCGGTATGACCTCAACCGGACGCACATCACGCTCCACGATCGGCTCGATGACGCGGCCGACTATGGGCGGCTGCACGGGCTCCGGTGCCGGAGCACGGATCACCTGACCACGAGTCTCGACCGGCGCGGGGATGCCCCGGCCCATGTTGCCGCTACAGGCGGTGAGCAGGCCGAGAGCCAGGATCAGCAGAACATTCTTCATCATCATTCTTCTCAGTGGCATACCTACCAGCCTCGGAAGCGGTCGAAGACGCGCTCCATCAGGGAACCACCTGTCTCGCAACTGACCGCCGCATCCGGCAATGCTCCGGCCCGGAAGGGTAACTGTCGGGTCTCCAGGCAATTGCGGGCCTCGGCCACGCGCACGGGCCGCAGGGCGACGCTCTGCCACTGAATATCGGCCGGTGGCAACGATTGCCGGGGCTGGATATCCAGCTCCGCCATGATATCCGTCCACACCCGCAAAGCGCCGGTGGCACCGGTGAGACCAGTCTCGCGGTTGTCGTCGTGCCCCAGCCACACCACCCCCACCAGATCGTCGCCATAGCCAGCAAACCAGCTGTCGCGCGAATCATTGGTGGTGCCGGTCTTGCCCGCCAGCGGCAGCTGATTGTCGAGCCGTGGGGCGGCAGTCTTGGCTGTGCCACGCTCGAAGACGCCCTGCATCGCATACTCCAGCAGGAAAACCGAGGACGGATCTGCCACCTGATCGGTCTCCATGCCATAACGCTCGAGCGGCTCACCCTCGCCGGTGGTGACCGCCTCGACGGCGCGCAGGGGCGAGCGAAAACCACCGCTGGCCAGTGTCTGATATATCTGGGCGACTTCCACGGGCGTCATGTTGATGGCGCCCAGCAGCAATGACGGATAGGGTTCAATACGATCGGTATGCCCGAGCCGACTCAGCATGTAGGCAACCCGGTCGACGCCCACCTTCATGCCCAGGTCCACAGTCGCCAGGTTCAGGGAGCGCTCCAGCGCGTCGTGAAAGTAGACATCGCCGGCCGTCGTGTTTTCGTAGTTCTTCGGCTCCCACAGATCGCCATTGTCCAGCTTCATGCTGATAGGATCATCGGCCAGCACGGAGGCGAGATTGAAGTTGCCCGATTCCAGCGCCGCCAGATATACCGCTGGCTTGACCAGCGAGCCGATGGGCCTGTCCGCGAGCAGTGCCCGGTTGAAGCCGGTGTAGCCGGACTGGCGGCTGCCCGCCAGTGCCCGCACATCGCCGGTGGCGGCATCGGTAATGACGACTGCGGCCTCCAGTGGAGCGGGCTCGCCCTTGGTCGGCCGCTCGACCGCCTGCACGGACTTGTCGAGCATGGCTTCCACTGACGCCTGCATGCTGACATCCAGGGTGGTGAAGATCCGCAGTCCCTCGTTGCGCAAGGCATCGGCGTCATAATCCCGCGCCAGATCGCTGCGCACCATGTCCATGAACACCGGATAACCGCCGCCCCGACTGGTCGGCCGGGCGCTGACCTGCAGCGTGGCGCCCTGCGCGTCTTCGAGCTGTTCTGCGGTGATGTAACCCTGCGCAGCCATGCGCGCGAGCACTACGTTGCGGCGCTCGGTGGCGCGCTCCGGGTTGCGCTGCGGGTTGTAGAAAGATGGCCCGCGCGGCAGACCGGCCAGCAGTGCCAGTTCGTCAAGATCGAGTTGCTGCAGCGGGCGCCCGAAATAGTGCTGTGAGGCCAGCGCGAAACCGTGAATGGCGCGACTGCCGTCCTGTCCGAGGAACACCTCGTTGAGATAGGCGTAAAGGATGTCTTCCTTGCTGAAGTGAATCTCCAGCGCCAGCGCCATCAGCGCCTCTTCGATCTTGCGCCGCAGGGTTTTTTCGCGATTCAGATACAGATTCTTGACCAGTTGCTGAGTCAGCGTACTGCCGCCCTGCACGATCTCGCCCGCGCGAATATTGGCTACCAGTGCGCGCGCAATGCCGATGGGGTCGACACCAAAATGCTCATAGAAGCGCTGATCCTCCACGGCGATGACCGCGTTGACGAGCGCTTCCGGAATCTCTTCCTTGTCGATGGGCAGCCGATCCTCACCGGTGCCGGGGTTGATCTGCGCGATCTCCACCGGCTCCATGCGCACCAGCGGGACATCGGCCCCGCCCTGAATGGCGCGCAGCAGGCTGACGCGCTGGCCATCGAAGCCCACTTCCAGCGCAATGCTGGGCTCCGTGCCATCCCAGAAGGCAAAGCCGCGAGTGTGCAGAACGATGCGGGAACCGGCCGGATTGAACTGACCGGATTCCGTTACGCGGGTCGTCTGGATATAGCCCAGCCGCCGCAGGTAATCGGTAAAGTCTGCCGCGTTCTGGTGAGCGCCAACATACAGCTCCACCGGACGGGCATAGATGCGGGCAGGCAGCGCCCATTGCAGAGCGCTGAAGTCACGGCGGATCTCGTAGTCAATCCAGACGCACCAGACGGCCACCCCAACGGTGCCTAGCAACATGAAGCGCAGCAGGTATTTCGGCCACCAGCGTGGCTGTTTGCTTGCCTGGCGAGATGAGGTCTTGCGATTGGAGGTAGTCATGGGGCGGCATTATGCCATCGCAGGCCGGGGGCAGACCAATGAAAGTCTTCGCTCCCTCAGCATTCGTGGCATTATTGCCCTGCAATTTGGCACCAGCTCACACTGCGTGACGCCCCAAAAAAAAAACCAAACCAGGAGAGTCGTCATTGCGGCTATTCATCGGCATCGCCTGCCCCTGCACGCCAGTCATCTCCCGTCTGCTGGCCGACCTGCCGGGCGAACCGGAGGGAGCCGCTGATAGCCGGGCGGCGGGGTTGCGAGTCGTGGCGCCTGACAGCCTGCACATCACCCTGAAGTTCATCGGCACTGCGTCAGCACCCGCCCTGCCTGACATTGTCAGCGCCATGCAGCGAGCACTAGCCAACCGTTGTGCTTTTACGCTGCAGTTACGGGGCGCGGGGAGTTTTCAATCGGCTCTGTGGCTGGGAGTGGAACCAAATCCAGCGCTGAGTGGGCTTGCCACAGTCCTGAACGAAGCAATTGCCGCACTGGGTTACGCCCGGGAGACCAAACCCTTCCGGCCGCACCTGACGCTGGCGCGCCTCAAACATCTGCCCGCGACTCCCTGCCCCACACAAAAGCGCCTCAATCCAGGCTTTGATCTCCAACCCTGGATAACACAACACCAGGCAGGCCAATGGGGCAATCTGCCAGTCACCGCCGTGCACCTGTATCGCTCCGACACCCTGCCGGATGCCGTGCGTTATACGGTCCTGTCCACAGTGCCGCTGCAGCCGCCCGCAGCCTAGAGCATGCTCGACAGCGCCGTGGCGATGCCGAGAAACGCGAAGAAACCGACCACATCGGTGACCGTCGTCAGAATGATGGAGGAGGCCTGCGCCGGGTCCTGGCCAAATCTCACCAGCACAATAGGCACAATGGCCCCGGCAAACCCTGCCGCCACCATCGCCACCACCATGGCGGAGCAGATCACCAGCACCAGCCCGAGCGACTGACTCCACAGGAATACGCCCAGCCCGCAGGTGGCAGCGATGCCCAGGCCATTGACAAAACCTACCCGCACTTCTTTATACATGACCCGGAACCAGTGGCGGATGGTGATCTCCCGCAGGGCCAGCCCGCGCATTGTCACCGCCAGCGCCTGCGCGCCCGCGTTGCCGGATTGTCCAGCCACCACGGGCAAGAGCACCGCCAGCGCGGTGAAACTGGCGATCGTGTCTTCGAAGAGCCCAACCACCGACGCGGCAAGGAAGGCGGTCAACAGATTGATCTGCAGCCACGGCATGCGTTTGCGAACCGCAAACAAGGGGCCCGAGAGGGCGCGCTCGTCGCGGCTCGCGCCCACCATCGCCAGCACGTCGGACGACATATCTTCCTGCGACACCTGCACCAGGCTGTTGTGGTTGATGATGCCGAGCAGGCGCTGATCGATGTCGACCACTGGCAGGTCCAGCAGCTGATACTTCTCGAAAAGCTCGGATATCTCGTCCTTCTCGGCGGTGCTCGGCACCACCGCAGGCACGGCCTGGGCCAGGTCGACCAGCCGCACGTGGGGTTCGGCCACTGCGATGTCCTGCAGCGGAATCTTCGCCGTCAGCCGGCCCTCGCTGTCCACCAGAAATACTCCACGGGCAGTGCGCAGCTTGGCCTTGCGCAGCACATTGAGCGTCTCGGCCACCGTCATCTCGCCCCGGAATACGGAGGCGCGGGTGTCCATCAGGCGTCCGGCACTGTTTTCCGGGTAGGTGAGCAGCTCGCTCAGCTCCTTGCGTGTTGACTCAGTGAGGATGGCCAGCAACTGCACACGCCTTTGCTCCTCCAGTTGCCCCAGCATGCGCACGGTGTCCTGCGGTGGCAGCTCGGCCAGCAGCTGGCGGATATGCTCCTCGGGCAAGGCATTGAGGAGGTCCGCTGCGACGCTCGGCAGCAGATACTTCCACGTCATCAACAGGGCATACACCGGCTGCATGGCCAGAGCGGCGGCAGCCTCGCTGACGGCCATGGCCTCGATCTTCAGCGCCGCATCGCGGGGATAATCGAGGAGAAATTTGCGGGTCAGCGCAATATCGACAGCGCTGGCGCCGCGCAGTGGACTGTGTTGCGCTGCATGATTACTGGTCATGACGAACCTCGGCGGCGGCAGATTGCCACTCTGCCGCGGGAGTGCTCGTGCTAGATGACAGGCGCAACATGCCGGCCATGGTCGTCACCATTGCGCGCATCAGGTGCGTAAGCATTGAGTCGTCGAGTGTCGGGCTGCTGGCCCCCTTGTTGCCTTCCAGCGCCATATGCAGGGCGGTGCGACTCAACGTTCCGAGAAAAGTCCCATGAGCGCTGCGCACGGGCAGATTGCCGTGGGCATGCCAGTCGGGCAGGGTGCGGGCGACATCCAGACTCAGCTCCGCCGGCAGCGGCGTCAGTTGCATGTCCATCAACTCACCCAGCGTGGATGTCCCGGGGCTGATCAGCAGCGCATCCAGTGTCACCACGCCCAGTACGCGATGATTCTTGCTGATGACCGTCAGGCTCGAACCGAAGGGGTGGGATATTTTGCGCAGCAACGCGAGGCAGTCATGCGCGCTGAGATCGGCATAGAAATGCGGCGTCGACATGTCCATCCACGCCCCCACGGTGCTTTCCTGATAGGCCAGGGACTGGGTCAGCGGACGTGCCAGCTTGGCGGGCAGCGCCGTCAGCAGTGCTGCGCGGCGCTCGCCGTGTTGCAGACGCAACAACGAGGCCACGCTGCGATAACCCAGTTGCATGAAGATCGCGGCATTTTGTTCCAGCGTCAGCAGATCGAGAATGCGCGCGGCCGGCCACGTCTCCATCTCATCCAGCACTGGCGCCAGAATGCGCACGGGCACCTCCCGCAGATATTGCGCAGCCTGTTCAACCTCCAGTGCCTGCAGCACCTGCGCGGCGGCCTGCGGCTTGCTGGCCAGAAATTCCAGACTCAGGGCGTTAGAGTGCTTCATCCGTCGGCTCCCGTGTGATCACGCTGAAGGACTGCTGCATGCACAGGCTGCCGGGAATGATCCGACGCCCTTCCGAGGTTTCCAGCACCAGCCCCGTGGCGGTGAATTCCAATACGCGCCCGCGCTCTCCCGCGATGTCCACCAGCAGCCCGGGCCGGACTAATTGACGCAGATGCCGCGTGGCGATCAGGTTCTCCACCAGCGGCCTCGCCCCCAGGCCGAAGGCCAGCGAGAAGCCAGCCAGCAGCGTGCCGAAGATGATGGCAAAGAGGATGATCAGGAAGCTGACGTCTACTCCCACTTGCCCGAGGCCAATCACCACACCGATAGTCAGAAAAGCAGACTGGGCGACCTGCCCGATCAGCGCCGACTGCGCGAAATCAGCGGTTACCGAGGCCTGACTCACCAGATGGCGCGCCACGGTGCCGAGAATATAAGCGACGATGACGATCAGCCCACCCGACACCAGCGACGGCAGGTACACCACCAGCCGGTCCAGCCAGGCCGCTGCTGCCGAGAAGCCCACGACCCGTACCGCCACGGTGATGAAGATGAGGATCGTGGTCCAGAAGATCAGAAAGCCGAGCAGCTTCTCGGTAGCAGCGGAGATGCGGAAAAAGCGCAGTGTCGAGCCGTTGAACTGGCGATCGAGGAAGCGGTTCAGTGTCTGGATCAAACGTGTGATGACCATGCGTAGAAAGCGCGCCAGCAGCCAGCCCGCCAGCACCAGCAGCAGACCACCGAGCACATTGGGAAGATGAGCGATAAGGGTGGTCAGTACATCCAGAGTCTGCTGGCGAATCGATTCAAGCATGGGGGGTGTCCTTGTTCTGTTTCATCAGAGGATGAATGGGTTCCGTATTCTGAGACGCCCCTCCACCAGCAGGCCGTCCTGCATGTCTTCCGAATACAGGATCTCGCACTGAGCGAGCAGCGCAGAGGCCACGATCATCGCATCATAGAGGCCCAGTTTGTAGCGCTGTGCGAGGCGCCGCCCTTCCAGATGCTCCGCCAGCGTCAAGGGACGGATCACAAACAGCCGTTGCAATACCGACAACACTTCGTTGATATCTTCCCAGGGACGGCGGAATTTGTGCAGCATCACGTGGCTGATCTCATTCATGACCTGTACGCTGATTACCCCGCCGTTGCGGGCACACAATTCGGCCCGGTTGGCTTTTTCAGCATCGGCTGACTGCAGGTACAGGAGAACATTGCTATCAAGAAATATCCTGGTGTCGCTCATTGGCTTCATCCCTGTTGAATTTGAAATCTTCCGGCAGCGTGCCCCGGAATTTTCTCAACCGGGTCAGCAGCTCTTCCCTGTCAGGCTTTCGGCGCACCGCGAAGACTCTCTCCTCGGCGACCACGACTTCGATATCGTCACCTTCCTTCAACGCCAAAACCTCCACCACACTTGCGGGCAGCCTGATTGCCAGGCTGTTACCCCATTTGGACACTTGCATGATGACCCCCTCAACTACTTGCAATATACAGGATCAAGAATGTATATCCGGCACATCGACCAGGTCAAGACAGCTCTTCGCCATCACGCTCTTCACCATCACATAGTCATCCATCACGAAGCCGTTGCCGATGTCGAACACCGCCTCCTCGCGCACGCTGAAACCGGCGTGGCGATAAACAGCGATGGCGTCCGTGTTGCCCTTGTTCACCGTCAACAGCAGCGCTGTACAGCCGCGCGTGCGGGCCTGCGCTTCCACATGCCGGAGCATGAAACTGCCGAGCCCGCCGCCACGATAATCGGGCAACAGATAAAGCTCCTGCAGCTTCATCTCCTGCGGCGTTTCCGTCAGGGCGTAGCTGCAATACCCGACGGCAAGACCATGCACCATGAGCAACTCCAGCCAGCAATCAGCCGCATCGAGATAGCGACTCAAGCGCTCGGTCGTGTAGCGCCCGGCCAGCATGAAATCGATCTGCGCCATGCTGATCATGGCAGAGTAGTGCGAGCGCCAGATGGTGTCGGCGAGCGCGGCGACGGTGCCGAAATCGGCAGCGGTTACAGGGCAGAGCGAGGCGGTGATCGAGGTGGCGTGTGTGATTCGCTCAGACATGATTCACAACCGGATGAAGTAAGGCACTGCAATGAGCGCCGTACACAGCAGTACCATCACCAGGACACTGGTGATGAAGTAGGGAATGATCATCAGTGCGATACCACACAGCAGCGGGACAGTCGCGTTCTGCTTCTTGCCATAGATGAAGTAGCCCATGCCGACGGAGCTGAACAACACTCCCCACAGCAGCAATGCTGCACTCATGCTTTGTACTCCTGCCCGCTCAGTGCATGCTCTTCGCGCGCGGCCTCGTAGACCTCTCGCGCCGCATCGAGATTCATGAAAAAGATGCCGACGCCGACCACCAGATCCGGCCATGGAGAGATTGTGATGGCCGTAACCAGGCCGGCACCGATGATTGCCACATTTGCAAGAGCATCATTGCGCGCCGAATAGAAGGCGGCCTTGGTCAGACTGCCACTCTGATGACGAAAGCGCGCGAGGATAAAGGCACAACTGAGGTTGATCAGCAGCGCGCCTGCTCCGGTCAACGACAACAACAGCGGGTCTGGTGCCACCGGCAGATTCAGCTTCTGCCAGGCCGCCCACACGGTGGCGATACTCGGCACCAGCAGCACGACCGCCAGCAGCATCCCCACCTGAGCGCGACGCTTCATGCTCCAGCCGAGCGCAAAGAAAATCAGCAGATTGACGAAGGTGTCTTCGAGAAAATCGATCGAGTCGGCAAACAAAGACACAGACTGGATCGCGATGGCGACGCCGAACTCAGTGCCAAAGTAGGAGAGGTTGAGGACCGCGACCAGCAATACGGCGCGGCGCAGGGCGGAGTCCTTTGTCACCATTGTGGCGCCTTGCCTCATAGCTCTCTCTGCATCTGAAGTGAAAAATATTGCCTGATTTTCGGGGAAACAAAGAGCGATTTCTGCAGCCCGCCAATAACTCTTTCCATAGTCGTATCCGATATCGGTTCTCTTACAACCATCAGCCCAGCGCTGACGCTGTCGATCAGAGATTGTGCAGCGACTATGTGGGCTCCGCGAAACCGAACATAACTGGGATGACGCAGAAAAGCATGCTCTCCTCGTGCTAGCTCGCAGGCTTTATCGTGATTGGACTGATGAGGAATAGACGCGACGCCGACAATTAAAACATTGTGGGCAGCATCTGGCTTCGTAAGAACAATGAAGAGGTGTTTTCGATCTGGATCATGAGAGGGCCCGGAGGGCACCAGCAGAGTTGCCTTTGGAAAAGGCAAGAACATGGCCTACATGCTCATCAGCAGTTGATCAGTCGCTTGTTCCGACCGCAAATTTTCAGCGAGCTCCTGTGCTTCCTCTGGAGAACGCCCAAGCGCTCTAAAAATATCAGCGAAACTTATAGGGCGTGACGACCCCTGCGGATCTTGCCACTCTGAGCAATGGTCATGAGTGTAGTCGCGTATCTGCCAACGATCCATCAGGCCAAACCTCTGCCAGACTTCCTGCATGATCGTGACTTCGGCATCGCTGAGCTCATCAAGATCCTTGCGTTCAAAGTCTCGATGCAATCGAACCTCGTGGTTCTCACGATCAGATATCCAGGACTCCCACCCATCAGGGGAATTACTGCCCATGGAAATCAGCGAATAAGTTCCACTCAATACCGGCCCGTGAGGCATAGAAACCGGACAGTCACCGGACATGGGGTAACTGTACTGATCCAGACTTTCCCTATCGGCCAGATACAAAAGCTTGATCAGCTTGAGAACAGCAATCTGCCCCCCTTCCTTCTTGGCGAAGTAGGCGGCCATCTGAGCTGATTTTCTTTCGTTGAGCATTTTCGGAGACCAAAAAATGAAGCCCGCCAAACTCTTGCGAGAATCAAGCGAGCAACTGTTGCAACGAGTGTAGACCCAAGTTCTTCGATTGGTCAACCTGAGCGGATATTGACATGATCACGCTTCAAGGCGTTACAACGTGTAACGGTTCCAGCGCCTCAACCCGCACGGCATTTTTGTAGACGCATGTTGCCGGCTCGGCTAGCGCTGTGGCAACACCGAAAACTCCACACGACGATGATACCCAGCTTGTCATCGGTGTTGGCATATTGCGTCTTCCTGAGCCTGGCATCCGCAGCCATCAAGGCAACTGCTGATCACGCCTGCGCCTCTTTTTGACGTAGCCCTTTACACTGGCCGAGTCAGTCAAAGCCTTTACGAAATCCGAAACGGAAAAGCCCCACCTATCAGTGTCATTCAAATCAGATCAGCAGCGGGGAACCAACTTTTTTCCCGTACTAATTCTGCATTTGGAAAGAGCAAGCAAAGCCCGCACGCAGGTGACAAGCATAGTCACGCTGCGCCGATCACGCCGCCGTCATCACGACGAATCATCATGATCGTCGAACGTGGCTTGCTGTCACCTCCGGCAGGAAAATGGGATTCGGTGTCAGCCGCCCCAGGGTGCTGAACGCCGACAAACAGCGTTCGATAGTCTGTAGCAAAGGTGATCCCCGTTAATTCACAGCCATTGGGTCCCGTTGCAAATCTGCGCACCTCGCCAGTGATCGGATCGGCGCACAGCATCTGATTGTTGCCCATGCCTGCGAAGTCACCCTTGTTGCTGTAGTCCCCATCGGTCTGAATCCACAGCCGACCATCCGCATCGAAAGACATGCCGTCAGGACTGTTGAACATGTTGTCTTCGTTGATGGCGGCGCTGCCTGCATAATCAGTTCCCGGATGCACGGCAGGATTGCCAGCAATCAAGAACAGATCCCAGTCGAATTGCTCGGCCAGATGATCACCCTGCGCCGCGGTCCAGCGCACGATGTGCCCGTAGTGATTCTCTGCCCGCGGATTGGCTGCATCGACAGGTTGATTCTCCAGCACACCACGATTGTAATTGTTGGTCAGGGTACAGAACACGCTGTTGTTATGCGGGTGCACCACGATCCATTCCGGTCGGTCCATGGTGGTACCACCGACGATGCTGGCAGCTACACGCAGGTTGATCAGTATCTCGGCCTGATCGGCAAAACCGTTCTCCCGAGTGAGCCCATTTTGGCCATGCACAAGCGCAATCCAGTGACCCTGCCCCTGCAACTCTCCCGGCACAGCGTCGAAGCGGGCCACACTGAGCGTCCCGGTATCCAGCAGGTCACGATTCGCTGCAGGATCATTCGGATTGAAGCGGCCCTCGGAAACGAACCGGTAGATATGTTCGCCACGGGCATCATCACCCATGTATACGACCACACGACCGTCCTCAGCCACCACGATGGCCGCATTCTCATGCGCCAGACGACCAAGCGCGGTACGCTTCCTCGGAGTGTCTTGGGGATCGAGCGGGTTCACTTCTACCACCCAGCCGAAGCGGTTTGGCTCATGCGGGTGCTTCGCCATATCGAAGCGCTCATCATGGTGATACCAGTCGCCTCCAACATCACGCTGCTTCAAACCATAGCGCTGTTGGGTGGCGTTGAACTGCACCTCTGCGCTGGTAGCGAAGTAATCCTGAAAATTTTCCTCGCAGGTCAGATAGGTGCCCCAGGGCGTCTTGCCATTGGCGCAATTACCCAGCGTACCCATTGCTACACGCCCGTCTGGATCGGCGCGGGTGCTCAGCAGCGGGTGTCCGGCGGCCGGACCACTGAATTCGATCGGCGTGCGCATGTGAATGCGGCGATTCAGCGAAGATGTCCTGTCCACGCTCCAGAACCCGTCGTCACCGCGACGGATTTCAAAGATAGACAGCCCGTGTGCATATTGGGATTTCAGGACATCATCGTCCGTGATGGCGCTACCCCCGTGCGGGTAGAAATTCTTGATATCCACGAATTCGTTGTTGACCGCCAGTACCGCACGATTCTCATCGATGGTAAAAAGGCTCATGCCATCGGTACAGTCCCCAAACTGCAACGCCTGTGCAGCGGAATCCTGCCTGCCACTGGCATCAAAGTCCGGAGCGTCTGCAAACAGGGAATCACCCCGTGAAACAAGAGGCCTCGCACTGTAACCTCGCGGCACTACGAAAACATCGGCGGTGCTCGCGGTCACCTGAATGAACCCGAGGAGCGAGCTGCGCGTGCTGCCGTGGAGACGCTGCAGCGGCGCCATGCCGATGAACGAGCCCAGTGCAGCAGCGCCGACGACACCGCCGAACCCGGAAAGAAAACGGCGTCGAGTCAAACCTGGCGCGATGAGCTGCTCGAAACCAGACGGCAACGCTTCATGCAGTGTCGAGGTTTTGTGGGAGCGGGCCTCGCCCGCGATAGCTGCGGGCAACTCCTCGTGCGCTATCAACGCCGCCGCTTGCTTCTGAAACTCCTGTAATGACACTGTAAAAATCCCCCTCAGTTCTGCTGTACCTGCAGCGGTTGCGTCCAAGCCATCTCCACATCGCCCTCGGCGAAGGGATTGTTCTGAATGCGGGAGGAGATGATGCGCGCGCGGACATAAATCTCGTCACCGGTCGCGACGTACTCCGCGCTCGTACCATTCACAGTCTTCAATATCTCGCCCACTTCATCGCTGTAGCGCGTCACCACCTGATGCAGATGCTCTTCGTTACCGCGATGGTCGTGTTTGGTAGTCTCGCTCTGCTCTGGACGACCGGTCAGATCGGCACTCTTCAGCGTGCCGACAAACTCGACGCGATACTCAAGCCCAGCCTCTGCTTCAATCTCCACAGCAATGCGCCCGTCGCCAACGTGCAGCTGCGACAGCGTCACGCCGGTGCTGTTGTAGAAGTCACCACGCTTGATCGCCTCGGTGATCTTGTTGGGAGTCAGCCACTTCGATTTCACCATGATCCAGCCACGACCGGGATTGGTCGTGCCGATGCCCCAGCGTGTGTACTCATGTGAGTCATCGACTGCGACGCCATACATCATGCTCATGCCGAACTCACCGAGACGCTTGGAGAGCACGATGTCCCACATTCTCTCGGAGCTCAAATGCAGATCATCGCCGTGGTTATCCACGCCGGCATGGCCATTGTAGATTTCGAAGAAGCCATCACCCGTCTCGTGTTCCAGATGAAAGAAATCCTCGGCTGCCACCGCGTAATGAAAGTTCGGATGATTCAAGTGGAACACCATCGGCTGGCGATATTCTTCACTCTGACGCATCACCGCATCCAGATTGTTCTGAATCGTATCCCCAATGCTGCTGCCACCCTGCGGGGGCACCAGCTCCACGAGATTCACACCGTTCATGTGAATGGGATGACGCTGAAAACTGTCCGTGATTTCCTCGCCCACCAGGAAGATGAAATTGTCAGCGACTTCAAACAGCGAGCGAAATTCGGACAACGTCTTCAATTTCACTTCGCGCTTGCCATTGACGGTGCGCTCCTCCACCCAGTCATCTCCGAAAGCGTCCACATAGTTCTTGTAGGCGGCCTGCACCTGCTCAAGCGGACGGGTTGGCTCATCGATTGGATACCACTTCTGACCGCTTTGCATGATGTTGTGATCACTGAACACCAGGAATTCGTAGCCGTGCTTCTTGTACCAATCGGCAATCAATTCGGGAGGCGCATCACCATCGCTCCACCAGGTATGGGTGTGCGTGTTGCCTTTCCACCAGCGCTCTTCACCCTGAAACGCCAAGCCATCTGAAGACAGGGGGCCGGCAGTCGGCACCCCGAGATCCTGAGCGACAGCCAGGGTGCTGCAGCTTGCCAGCAAACCGAAAATCGTAGCGACATATAACGCTTTCAATTGCATTGTGAAATTCTCCTGTCCGTCCTCAGAATTGATATTCGTACTGCACCCAGAAGGAGCGTGGCTTGCCATTCCAGCCGTAGAAGTAGTAGTAGTCGGAGTTATTGACCCCAAGCTCGCCACGCACACCGGCCTTGGAGACGCGCTGATTGCCGCCACCCACGCGCTCGTAGTAGGCCTCGTCCAGAATGTTCACGGCGCGCAGCAGGAAGCGGTGCTCATTGTCATCACCCATGAAATACTGTACCGATCCGTTCAACACCATGTAGTCGCCAAAGTTGTTGTCGGGGTTGGTGCGATTGCCACTGGCGTCCACCAGGCGGCTGGAACGTGCATCGGAATAAGCCCACTCTGGTCCCTGCAATTTGGAGTTCAGGGAGAACGCCCAATCTTCGTTCGGGGTATAGCTGAGCAACAGTGATGCCGACCATTCGGCACGCTCGCCGGATTGTCTGAACTGCTCTGTTCCGGCCAAGCCGGGCACCATGAAGCTGCGCGCTGCACCAGAACCGTCAAGCAGAGCACTCTGGCCATAAATCGGGTTCGGCTCAAGTGACTCCATGTCCGTGAAGGTAAAATCTGCCTGCCACTCTTCGAAGTCGAAGGCCACATCCAGCGTATAGCCCTTGATGTCCTGCTCGCGCTTCAGATTGAAGTTCGCCACATCAAAGCGGGAAAAGCCCTCTTGGAGAGCGTAGTTACAGAACGAGTTGGGGACAATGATGTTGGGGTTGATGTCCGCCGCGAGTACACCAGGGAAGTTGGCACAGACGCGCTCGATTGCAGAAGAGCCGAACATGTTGTCGATAACCGTGTCGAAATAGCCCAGCTCTACGTTGAAGGTGCCACCGAACAGATCACCGTTGACCCCGGTTCCCAGGCTGTAGGTCTCGACGTGCTGGGTTTCCAGAGAGTCATTGATCACCTGATTGCCGGCCATGCCTGCTTCGATCAGCGTCGGTTGACTGTACGAAGTGCCGCCGTTGGAACGCACATAGAATCCGCCGGGCAACTCCTGACGGAAACCATACTTCCAGACATCTTCATCCGCGTAGTTGTCGTTGAAGTCATTACGCATGGAGATCGACAGGCTGGTATCAATGAACGCGGTGGAGTTAAGGCGCAGCTCGCCATACACGCCGGTGGAATTCACTGCGTCCGACTTCATGCCATAGGCCGCATCGGAGCCGTCCTTGTAGCTGATATGCTGCACGCCCAGAATCGTCTCGACGTTGTCGTTCCATGCCATCTTCAGACGATTGTTGATGCCCATGTCATCGTAACCGGCCTTTGCCTGATCCACTTCACCGAAGCCCTTTACAGGCTGTCCGTTACCGAATCCGGCGGTGCTCTGGATGACATATCCAATCGGCGCGCCGATGGGGAACGGGTTGGCGAGTGTGCCGTAGGGCTTGCCTGCAGGATCAACGTAGTAACCGGTCTTGGCGCTCGTCGCAGCGGCCTGATTGGCGCCGTAGGGGTCTGTTACACAACCGACAGGCAATCCGGGAATTGTGGCCGCAAAGGCCTCGTACTGCGTTGCGGTGTTGAACGCCTTGATCCCTTTGCCAGTGGCGATGGAGCGGATGTTGGCCGGCAGATCCTCAACACGCGGGATGTTGCAAACGCGCGCATCCAGCTCCGTGTTCCAAAGGCGCGGATTGGTGAAATAGGCTTCCGATTCCAGCGTCATGCGACTATTGAATGCGGTGGTGAACTTGGCGTCGAACATGGGAAACTCAGTCCAGTTCGGCTGGTAAATCGTGGTGGGAGGAAAGGAGTCGTCAAACGAGATGGTGGAGTGCTGATAGCCCAGACGAAACTCTGTATCTTCGTTGATTGCCCACAGATACTTGGCACCAAGCAGGTTGTAGCTGTAGGGGAAATCATGCATGCCACCAAGGTCATACACGATATCCGTGTATGCTTCCCGGTCGAACAATTGATGTGCATCCGTCTCATAGGAGCGACCGAAGAACATCACAGAATGATCGGAGTTCTTGCCGAGTGGGACGGTGACGTTGCCGTACATTTCACGCGTGCGGAAAGCGCCAGCGTAAACGCCTATCTCCCCGTTCGTTTCTTCACCGGCCTCGGGCTTCTTGTAAAGCACGTTCACCACGCCGAGACCACCGTTGCCGCCGAAGTAGAGACTCTGGCCACCGCGGAAGATCTCCACGTTCTCGATCATGCGCGGATCAATCGCTGTCGCGCCCCACAGGCTCTCCAGAGGAGTACCACGGTCGAACGTCGGTACGCCGTCGAGCAACAACAGCGTGTCTCGGTCAGTTCCGCCATCGATGCGGATGGTGAACTCGCCTTCGTCAGGTGAATAACCAATGTTGGCGCCGCGAATCAGGCCCGCAGAAAGTTCGCCGAAGTTGGTGAAGCCACCGGTGGCTATTTCGTCGGCACTGATCAGTTGAATCTGGGTACCAAACTTCGCCTGGTCAATGGCGAGCGCGGTGATAGCGCCGCGTACCGGCTTACCTTCCACCAGTATTTCCTGGATCTCGGTCTCCTCAGGCTCTTCAGTGTCCTCAGCATCCGGGGTCTGCGCAATGGCATTTGACCACATGGCGAATGATATGCAGAGCAGCAGCCCCGCTTTAAGCGTGGGCTTTGCAATGTCAGATGGAATTGTTCTGCTAAACATGAATAACCTCTACTTTTGCGTCAGTCCGAGAAGGAATCGCCTAACGCGCGGCATTGTTGTGGACGGTCCGACACCCTTGACAGGTCGAACCCATTTCTATTGTTTGCTTGGTCAGCGGGGTTAAATTAGCGGAGGTATGTGACAAGGTGCGGTCTATTTCTATACAGTTTTATTGTATAAAAATGACAACCGGCACCTCGGGAAAACTCCCTCAAAAGCACCGGGTATATGGCATTTTTGTGAACTTTTTGCTGACAGAGCGTCAGTCGGGAGGAAGAGCGAGGTAGTTAACGCGGAAAGAATTCCTTGAGTTTCTCCTCTGTCAGTATGCCGCTATGAGCCTTGAAGCTGTGATCGGCCGCATAGAAATAACTGCGCGGAAGTTCGCCGTGCCAGGTCGGGTCGATGCTGAACCGCAGGCGCTCGATGAAGGCGTCGGCGAACATCCAGGACGGTATGGTTTCGAGGCCGTACTCTTCCAGAATGTACACTGCTTCCTCGCGCTTCTCGATGGCGTCGGTGGAGATCAACAGCAATGGAAATTCCGGATCTTCTTTCTTTAGTTCGCCCAAAAGTTCCAGCTCCACGCGGCAGGGCAGACAGTCGACCGACCACAGGCTGACCACGAAAGGCTTGCCTTCGAAGCCTGCCTTGAGCTCGGTAAAGGTGCCGGTGCCCAGTGGCTGGATGCTGTCGGCCAATGCCGCTGCGGACATGAGCAGGCCAAGACACAGGGTGGCTGTCGCACTGATAACTCTATTGCTTTTCATCACTACCGATCTCCGTAAACAGATAACCGAATTCCTCGCTGGACCAGCTCAGAAACACACCGTGCGGCGCCGTGACCAGCAGTGGATGATCGCTGGCCCGCTCCGTGTTGTACAGCGTCTGCGGCGCGCTCCAGGTTGCGCCATCATCCTGCGAGCGCATCAGCTGCAGTTGCGAGGCCATGCCATCGAAGCCCTTCCAGACCATATAGAGCGTGTTGTCATCGCGGGCCAGAAACGGATGCCCCGCACCCGGCGTGCCATCGACCTGAATGATGTTTTCCGTGGTCCCGGTGGCCATGTCGTGACGACCGTAGTGAATGCCGCTGTGCAGGTTGCCATCGCTGAACCAGCTGATGTGGTACTGACCCGGCTGCGCAGCCTGCACCATGGTCGGCCCGTGGTGCGGGCAGGCGTCGATAAACCAGTCGTCGACCGTCGCACGCGTGAGCCCACTGACCTCGCCCTGTGCACCGAGCACCGCGATGGCATGATCGCGAATGTGTTCGTCGTAGATCTGGCGCCACAGGATGGCGACCTCGTCATCGCCGTGTGGCGCCATGGCGATGCGGCAACACTCGCAGCTGTTGTGGGAGACGCGGAAGTTGGGCGTGAAGCTTGCGCCCAGATCGTCAGAGATGGTGTAGTAGATCGCGGCGCCAGGATAGGTTTCCCCGCGTGCGGCGCTGGCATCCAGATCGCGCTTGTCGATCCAGGTCAGATAGAGTTTGCCGGAGGCGGTGAGGAACAGACTGTCGAAGCGGTGGCCGGTCATCAGGCCGTCGTCATTCATGGTACGGGGCGGCTCGAAGGTCTTGCCCGCGTCGGTAGAGCGGGTGAAGCGGATCTCGCCGGTAAAATTCGGCGAGGTTTTGGTGGTCCACGACAACAGGACGGTGCCGTCTTCCGCCACGAGAATCTTCGGGCGGTTCTCGCCGTTGTACTCGGTATCCTCCGGCTCGCTGTTCACGCGCACCGGCGTTGTGTAGGTGACGCCGTTATCGTCCGAGCGTGTCACATACACGTGCTTGTCCTGAACGAACGCTGCCCACAAGCGGCCATCAGCATCCACTGTTGCGCTGGGAGCGCCACCACAGTGGATGCTGATCACCTGTTGCCCGGCGGAGCGTTCACGCAATGACTGGCAGTTCTCCGCCGCTGCGGCATCGACACCCCACAACAGCGTGGTCATCAAGACCGTCATTCCGGCAGAAAAAAGCCACTTCATACGTTTAGAAATCATAAGACACATTGGCATAGTAAGTACGTCCAGGCCACGGATGGGCAACGTAAGAGACCTCATCGGTCAGGTTGTCGACACCAAGGCCGAGGGCCACGCCATTGGTGAAATTGTAGGTGCTCTTCAGACCGAGGCGGGTATAGCCGTCCTGCGCTCCGTAGACCTCGTCCTGACGGTCGGCGTTGTCGTTGCGACCGAAACTGTCGCTGGCATATTGCACGTTGGTGCCCGCGTCCCATCTGTCACTGAAGTGCCAGGTCAGCAGCAGATTACCACGCCATTCCGGCATGCGTGGATAGACATTGCCCTCGATGCGGGTGTCGGCAATGTTCTTCACGATTTCAGGGTCGGTGAACACCATGTTGAAGCGCATCTCGAGATTGCTCACCAGCAGCTCGTCGAGGTTGGCGATGAACTCGACACCGCGCGTCTCGATCTCGTCGAAGGGGATGAAGGTGCGCACGGTCATGCCACCGGGCAAGGTGTCGGACTGCGATTCGATCACGTCCTTGACGGTTTCCTGGAACAGATTCACGCGCAGTTCCCCGTTGGCGATCTGCCGCTCCAGCATGAAGTTCTGGTGCACGCCAGCCTCGGGACGCAGCTCGGGGTTGGCAACGCTGATGGCGTTGTAGGCGGAATACTGACTGAACAGCTCCTCCACAATCGGGAAGCGGTAAGCCTTGCCCAGCGCATAGGCGAAGCGCCAGTTTTCGGTGGGCTGATAGCCGACGGAGAACTTCGGCGAGGCCTGCTTGTCGCTGACCTTGGGCACGGCAACCAGATCGTATTGCGGCGTGGCTTTCACGTCGCGGGAGAAATAGCCGTTGCTGCTCTCGAAGGACTCCCAGCGCAAGCCGAGGCCCATGTCCCACTGTGCATTGATGTCATAGTTGAGCTGCGCGAACAGCGCCTCGACTTGCGTCTGACCACCGCTGCGGCTGGTGAAATCGTTGAAGCTGCCAGCCACGTAATTGGCCGAATTGTAGACATCCATGTTCAGCTCGTAGGCATCGTGACGCGCGCCGACGATCAGGCCCAGACCTTCGACTGGCAGTTGCTGGAAACTCAGCTTGGCCTCGGCACTGCGCCAGCCGGTGTCACCAAACTCGGTAACCTGACCGTTGCGCGTGTAGGCGCTGTCGCCGGGGTTGCTCAGCGAGGCGCGCATCTCGTCGTTGAGCACCTGAAATTCGTTGAGATTGCTCTCGAAGATGACGCCCTCGGCCACTTCGCCGCGCACGCGCAAGCCCACGGACAGGCTGTCACGCTGCAACTCGCTGACACCCAGCCGCGCGGCCGGCATATTGATCTTCCAGCCGTTCTGCACCACGTTGCCGCTCCAGACCGAGCCGCCTGCGGCATTCTTCACATAACTGTTGGGCTTGTTGTTGCCGGTGAAACGGTCCTCATAGGCCACGTTGAGCAACGCTTCCCACACACCAAAGTCCTGGCCGATCTTGAGCTTGTAGTTGTCGGTCGTGGTATCCACGATGCCGGTGTCGCCGAACCACAGCCGCGAGGTGGCGAACTCGTCGTTGCCAACGATGCCGCCACTGACGGGCGTGACGCTGGCGGCCGTGGTGTTGGAGCCGAAATAGAAGGTCTGAGGCTGGGACTCGCTCTCCAGACGGTTATAGGAGAGGTACAGACTGGTGTCGCCGATCTTGTCGCCGTAGGAGAAGAAGCTCTTGTAGCCGTTGACGGTGTCATCGAAACCGTAGGCATTGAAGTTCTGCGAGAAGAACGAGCTGTCGAAGTGAAACTCGCGCTTCTGCGGAATGGCCGACTCGATCAGCACCACACCGCCCATGGAGTTGCCGCTGAATTCAGCCGAGAACGGACCGTAGAGCACCTCGACCTGAGCGATCTCGCTGGCAGACACCATGGTCCAGCGCGGTGCACCGTTCCAGCGCGTCTGCAGCAGATAGTGCAAAGGCACGCCGTCGGCAAACACCATCGAGCGCGAAGTCTGGAACATGTTGGAGCCGCGCATGCCCATGGTGCCGTTGGAATCCCCGATGAAGCGGCGGCGGATCACCAGGCTGGGCTCGAACTTGACCACGTCTTCGGTGGTCGCCACATTGATGCTCACCAGATCCTGCTGCGTCAGCATACTGCTGGGGTGCGACGTCGCGGCGCGCTGCACCGTCTCCTGTCCCCACACCACGATTTCTTCGACGGTGTCATCCTCCGCAGCCTGCAGCGGCGATGCCGCCAGGGCGGCCAGAATCAGGGCGATTTCAAGGTTCAAAGGGTTTCTGCGTAGCATGATCTTTCACTTCCGTGAGGTTGTAGTTGATGCTGGCCAGTCTAGGGATTCGTGTCGAGGAAACAATGCGACCGAATGTCGCAGGGGGGCAGCAGCCACTTTGAGTGATGCCCGCTCATTCATTTTTTGCGCTGAATTGCATTTCGCGGACTTTAAATGTATAAAAACGCGAGGCCTCTTCATTAACTTTCGCGGGCACAGAATTGGCTATGGGCGACAACGACAAGACACGACACCCCTATGATCGCTGGCAGGAAAAGCGAGTCATGCAGGCACTGAGTACCCGTCGCGTGCTCATCCTCGCCGGGTGTCGCCAATGCGGCAAGACCACTCTGGCCAGAGGTCTCGCCGGGGCTGACAGCATTTATCGCACCCTTGACGACCCTACGCTCATGGCAGCGGCACAGAGCGATCCTGCCGGCTTTGTGGCTCACGCCGACGAACTGATGATCATTGATGAGATTCAACGGGTTCCGGCTCTGCTTCAGGCCATCAAACGCAATGTGGATGACAACCAGAATCCCGGTCGCTTCCTGCTGACCGGCTCTGCCAATATCCAATCCCTGCCCGGCGTCACGGAATCTCTCGCAGGCCGTGTGCGCAAGCTCAGACTGCGGCCACTCACACAAGGAGAACTGCTGGGGAACACGCCGCAATTCCCGCAAGCCGCGTTTCGCGAAGAATTTACCGCCTTCCGCTCAAACCATTTCAGCTCAGACCCTTTCAGCTCAGACCCTGAAAATCTGCAGGGGCGGGCTTTCGATCAGGATTTCTACATCACGCAGGCGCTCAAAGGGGGCTACCCAGAGGCTCTGCGCTTTGAGAACGAGCGTGAAATCCGCCAATGGCACAAGGACTACGTGGAATCGCTGATCGAAAGAGATCTCAGGGAAATCATCAATATCCGTCGCAAAGACAGCATGCTGACACTGCTCGAGATACTCGCCGCATGGTCGTCCAACTACATGGATGTTGCCAAGATCGGGGCTGATCTGGCTCTGCAGCGCCCAGCCCTCGAAAGTTATATCAATGCGCTGGAAACCCTCTATCTCGTGGAGCGGGTGCCCGCGTGGACCCGCACTGACTATGACCGGGCGGGCAAACGCGACAAGATTCTGATGACCGATTCAGGGCTGATGTCGTCCATCCTGAACTGGCGTCACGAGCGGGTGCGGCTGGACGGCAAGCTGTACGGCAAGCTTCTTGAAACGTATGTCTTCACGCAACTGGCGGCAATTCTGGATGCACAGGAGGAGGACTACTCCTTGTTTCATTACCGCGACAGAGAGAAGCGGGAGATAGACTTTCTCGTCGAAAACGAGAACGGCGACCTCCTGGGGCTGGAGGTAAAGGCTGCGTCGGCGATAAGCAGAGAGAGCTTCAAACATCTGGAATGGTTTAAAACCAACTTGGCCGGAGAGCATCGTTTTACAGGGCTGGTGCTCTACACCGGAGAGCACATTGTCTCGTTTGGCCCGGGGCTGTGGGCGCTGCCTATCAGCGCGCTTTGGCACTGACGGGCACTAACGGGCAATCGCATGCGAGAGGGGCGGGAACCGACGCTTACCTCCGTGGTGTGAGTTGGCTTGGACATGGGCTAGAATAGCCCCCGAATTCAACAAAGCAACCTGCCTGACAGGCCGATTGGAGAGATACCTTTTTGAGAGACAATCTGAACAGCAGCAGGATCGCCTTCATCGGCGCGGGAAACATGGCAAACAGCCTGATACGCGGACTTCTGGCCAAGGGTGTGCCCGCTGTCAACATCGCCGCCTGCGACATTGACACTGCCAAGCTTGCTGAACTGCGCGCCGAATGCGGCATCCGCACCGGCAGCATGAGTGAGATCGCGGTCGACGCCGACGTACTGCTGCTCGCTGTCAAACCACAGGTGATGGGGCAGGTCTGCGAGACCCTGCGTCCACTTCTGCAAACTGGCACGTTGATCATCTCTATCGCCGCCGGCATTCCGCTCAAGAGCATGGAGCAGTGGCTGGGTAGTGCTCAGGCCATCGTGCGCTGCATGCCCAATACCCCGGCGCTGGTACTGGAAGGCGCCACCGGGCTGTTTGCCAATGCCAACACTTCTCCAGCGCAGCGGGCACTGGCCGAAACGATTCTGTCCGCCGTGGGCATCAGCCTCTGGCTGGACAGCGAGCACGACATCAATGCGGTGACTGCGCTCTCAGGCAGCGGCCCCGCGTATTTCTTCCTGTTGATGGAGGCCATGCAAGAGGCAGGCGTCGCACTCGGTCTTGAACCTGAACTGGCGCGCGCGCTGACCATACAGACAGCGTTGGGTGCTGCGAAGCTGGCCGCTACCAGTGATGTCGGACCAGACGAGTTGCGGCGCCGGGTGACTTCACCCAATGGCACCACGCAGGCCGCGCTGGAGCAGTTCGAGAGTGAGGATTTCCGTGGGCTGGTGGAGCGCGCCTTGAGTGCCGCACAGAAGCGCTCCGTGGAACTGGCGGGCTGAAGCACCCGCACGCCGTCAGGCGACGCAATCACCACAGGTCGGCAATATTCAGGTTTGGTCTCAGCATTAAAAACGGAGAGAGTGATACATGGGTGCAATTGGTAATGTCGGTGTTCTGCTCGTCAATACGCTGGGAGGGTTATACCTGCTCGCGATCATGCTGCGCTTTCTGCTGCAGGTGGCCCGCGCAGATTTCTACAACCCGTTCACCCAGGCCATCGTGAAGGTGACAGATCCCGCCGTGCGGCTCTTCCGCCGCATCATCCCTGGTTATCGCGGATTGGATTTC
Organism: uncultured Gammaproteobacteria bacterium; assembly: GCA_903876785.1. Lineage (GTDB taxonomy): Bacteria > Pseudomonadota > Gammaproteobacteria > Pseudomonadales > Pseudohongiellaceae > UBA5078. The sequence goes on along the minus strand of CAIRBI010000286.1, from coordinate 26,613 downwards.
GCCTCACTGGTGCTGGCCCTGCTGGTCCAGTGCATCGCTACCACGCTGCTGATATCGCTCAGCGGATTCGGGATTCCCGGTGCCGGTCTGGTGGTCTCCTGGTCGGTCATCGGCCTGCTGTCACTGGTGCTGAACATCTACTTCTGGGGCATGATGATCTCCATCATCGCCAGCTTCATTGCACCGCATAGCGCCCATCCGGCACTGGTGTTGATTCGTCAGTTGACCGAACCGCTGATGGAGCCGTTCCGGCGCCTCCTGCCCTCGATGGGCGGGCTCGACCTGTCACCCATCTTCGTGTTCCTCGCCATCCAGGTCATCCGCACTATGCTGATCATGCCGATGGGGGTGAATCCTGCTGTGGTGCTGGGGTTATAGCTATTGGCAGACCATGAATCCGCAGATGACTCCGTTTACTATCACTGGCAGGATCGCAACCTGATCCTGCACTGTCGCCTGCAACCGAAGGCGGCGCAGGATGAGTTTGCGGAAGTGACGGAGGGCAGAATCAAGATTCGCATCACGGCGCCGCCGGTCGACGGCAAGGCCAACAAACACCTGATAAGGTTTTTAGCCAAACAGTTCAAAGTACCTCAGGGCAGTGTGGAGATCATGAGCGGAGACAACAGCAGACAGAAGCGCATCCTGATCATGGATCCGCAGGTACTGCCCGCCGCCCTGCAACTCGACCGCACCGGGGCTTCTCCAGCAGCACGGACAACAAGAACATAAGATGCCCAAGACCATCCCGAAAGATTCAGTAGGAATCGTCACGCCGCAGTGTCTGCACTTCGACGAACCTCTCACACTGCGCAGCGGCAAAGTGATCGCCAGTTACGACCTGATGGTGGAAACCTATGGCACGTTGAATGCAGCCAAATCCAACGCGATTCTGATCTGTCACGCCCTCAGCGGCGACCATCACGCCGCGGGTTATCACACGGATGCCGATGGCAAACCCGGCTGGTGGGACACCTGCATCGGCCCCGGCAAACCTTTCGACACCAACCATTTCTTTGTCGTCTGCCTCAACAACCTCGGCGGCTGCGCAGGCAGTACCGGCCCGACCGCACTGAATCCGGACACCGGCACCTTCTACGGTCCCGACTTCCCGGTGGTGACGGTGCGCGACTGGGTCAACAGCCAGTTGCGACTCATGCACCGGCTCGGCATCGATCAGTGGGCAGCGGTAATCGGCGGCAGCCTCGGCGGCATGCAAGTGATGCGCTGGTCGATCAGCTATCCGGAGAAAGTGCGCCACGCGATCATGATTGCCGTAGCACCGACACTGTCTGCGCAGAATATCGCCTTCAACGAAGTAGCGCGTCAGTCGATTACGGCCGACCCCAACTTCCACAACGGTCGTTATCTGGAACACGGCACCTACCCGAAGAAGGGCGTGATGCTGGCGCGCATGGTGGGTCACATCACCTATCTGTCCGACAGCGCCATGCGCGAGAAATTCGGCAAGTCGGTCGACGACCCGAACAGTCAGGCAATCACGAGCCCGTCGATCAAGAGCAACTTCGGGCGCGATCTGCGCAGCGGCACGCTCAGCTTTGGGCTGGACACCGACTTCCAGGTGGAGAGTTATCTGCATTATCAGGGCGAGCGCTTCTCCGAGCGCTTCGACGCCAACACCTATCTGCTGATGACCAAGGCGCTGGATTATTTCGATCCGTCGGTGGACTTCGACGGCGATCTGAGCCGCACTTTCGCCAACAGCAATTGTCGGTTCCTGTTGATCTCTTTCAGTTCGGACTGGCGATTTCCGCCGGAACGCACACGCGAAATCGTCGACGCCTTGCTGGAGGCGCGCAAGGCGGTCAGTTATCTGGAGATCGAAGCCGATCAGGGGCATGACGCCTTTCTGCTGCCGGTGCCTCGTTACATGGAGGCACTCACCACGTATCTGCGGCGCGTCAGCGCTGAGGTCAACGGCCATGCGGTGGAATCCACAGAGGTGAGAACATGATGCGCCCTGACCTCGATATCATTCAGCACTGGATTGCGCCAGGCAGCCGCGTGCTGGACCTCGGCTGCGGCGACGGCAGCCTCCTTGAGTATCTGAAAAATACGCGCCAAATCTCCGAGATCGGATTGGAAATCGACGCGAACAATATTCACCAATGCCTGAGCAAGGGTGTCAACGTGATCGAGCAGGACCTCAACAAGGGGCTGCAGAATTTCGGCGACAAGAGCTTCGATACCGTGCTGCTCACGCAGACACTGCAGGCGGTGAATTATCCTGACGTGGTCATCGACGAGATGCTGCGCATTGGCCGCAATTGCATCGTCACGTTCCCGAATTTCGGCAACTGGCGCAGCCGGCTGTATCTGCTGCGCAAGGGCAGAATGCCCGTGTCCAAGTTCATGCCCTATCAGTGGTACGACACGCCGAACATCCACTTCTGCACCGTGCGCGATTTCGACGTGCTGTGCCGCGAGAAAGGCATCAATGTCATCACGCGCACCGTGGTCGACCATCATCATCAGGGCAACTGGTACATCAAGCTGTGGCCAAATCTGCTCGGTGAGACCGCCATTTATCACATCAGTCGCTGAGACGCCCCTTATGAACAGAATTGTGCTGGCCAGCGGCAACGCGGGCAAACTCCGGGAATTCCAGCAGATGCTCGGCGGTGCCGACATTGAATTCGTCACCCAGCGCTCGCTCGGTGTCAGCGATGCTGACGAGACCGGCCTGAGCTTCGTGGAGAACGCCATCCTCAAGGCCCGACACGCCAGCGCGCTGACCGGCCTGCCGGCACTAGCCGATGATTCCGGCATTGAAGTCGACGCGCTGCGCGGGCAACCGGGAATCTACTCGGCGCGCTATGCCAGTGTCGGCGCCACGGATCAGCAGAACAATGACAAACTGCTGGCCGCACTCGCCAGCGTCCCCATCGAACAGCGCGGCGCGCGCTATCAATGCGTGATCGTCTTCATGCGTCATGCCGAAGATCCGATGCCGTTCATCAGCCAGGGCACCTGGGAAGGCCGCATTCTCTACGCCCCGTCGGGAGCGAACGGTTTCGGCTATGACCCGCTGTTCTACGTCCCCACGCACGGCTGCGCGTCTGCCGAGCTGGAACCGGCGATAAAGAACAGCATCAGCCATCGTGGCCAGGCACTGCGCCAGTTGCTTGCCAGCTGGAATGCCATGCGCAACCGGGCACATCTGTGAGCAACTCCCAGCGGCTGCAAGTCCCGCCCCTGAGTCTGTACGTCCACATCCCCTGGTGTGTGCGTAAATGTCCGTACTGCGATTTCAATTCTCATCAGAAGAACGGCGAGCTTCCCGAGTCGGAATACATCGATGCACTGTTGCGGGATTTCATGGATGATCTGCCCTGGATTCATGAACAGGGGCAAGGTCGCGAGATCGGCTCGATCTTCTTCGGCGGTGGCACGCCGAGCCTGTTTTCCGCACGTGCCTATGAACGACTCTTGAATGGCCTGCTGCAGCATGTGCGTTTTGCCACCGACATAGAGATCACTCTGGAGGCCAACCCCGGCACTGCCGAACGCGACAAGTTTGCCGATTATCGGCGCGCCGGCATCAATCGCCTGTCCATCGGCATTCAAAGTTTCGATGACGCACAACTGCAGAACCTCGGTCGTATCCATGGCAGCAACGATGGCAGAAGGGCCATCGAGTTCGCACGCCAGGCCGGCTTCGACAACCTCAACGTGGACATCATGTACGGGCTCAAGGAGCAGTCACTCGGCGCCGCGCTGGCCGATCTCGAAGCGGCAATCTCCTTCGCTCCCGAGCATCTGTCCTGGTATCAGCTCACCATCGAACCCAACACGGAATTCTTCAAGAGACCTCCGGCACTGCCGCCCGAGGACGAGCTGAACGATATTCAGGAAGGCGGTCTCGCCCTGCTGGCGCAATACGGTTACGCGCGCTACGAGGTGTCGGCCTTTGCCCGCGCAGGACGCCGCTCACGCCACAACCTGAACTACTGGCGCTTCGGCGATTATCTGGGCATCGGTGCGGGTGCACACGGCAAGATCACATTGGCGCCCTCATCATCGGCCCTTTCTACTTTGACACAGCAGAACCAGATACTGCGCACCCGCAAGACGCGACAGCCAGGGCATTATCTCGAGGCCGCCCGCTCACTGCTGCCCACGCCTTTCCGCGCCGAGTCCACGGCGATTGCCACGGCAGACTTGCCGCTGGAGTTCATGCTCAACGTGCTGCGCCTGCAGGAAGGCTTCACTGCCGCGCAGTTCGAGGCGGCAACCGGGCTGGGTTTCGAGGTATTGCAAAAGCAGGTAGAATCCCTGCAAAACAAGGCTCTTCTGATCGAGGAAGGCGGTGTCATTCGCCCCACCGAAAAAGGACAGCAGTTTCTCAACAGCGTGCTCGAAGAGTTTCTCTGAGAAGGAGGCACCATCATGTCCCGTTCGCTCTACGAACAACATTGCCAGCCCTGCATCATCGGCACGCGTGCGATGCTGCCCGAGGATTCCAATAAAATGCTGGCCTCGATCCCGCGCTGGAAGAAGGTGCAGGTAGACGGCATGGAGCAGATTCGGCGTGAGTTTCACTTCCGTGATTTCAAGGAAGCCGCCGCCTTCGCACACAAGATCGGCCTTTTAGCCGAACGCGAGAATCATCATCCCAGCCTGCTCATCGAATGGGGCAAGGCGACGGTCAACTGGTGGACCCACAAGGCCAACGGCTTGCATCCTAACGATTTCATTATGGCCGCGAAGACCGACTTGGTCGCTAACAACATCGCCAGCAACAGTGCTGCCAGCACCTCCGCAGGCAACTGAGATGCCCTCCGCCTTTCCGACTCTTATGAAACACCTCGACGCGCTGATCAGCAGACCAAGTGTCAGCTCGGCGAATCCCTCTTTGGACACCAGCAATGCGCCGGTCATCGAGTACCTCGCGCAGTGTTTCCGCGATCTCGGTTTCAGCACTGAGATCATTCAGAGCCCCGGCACCACGGCGGCGACCTCTGGCAACATCAAACTGAATCTGATCGCCACACTGGGCAGCGGCCCCGGCGGGCTGGTGCTGGCGGGCCACACCGACACCGTGCCGCTGGATGAAGCGCTGTGGAGCGTGAATCCGTTCCGACTTACCGAGAAGGACGGCAAGCTTTACGGTCTTGGCAGCACGGACATGAAGAGTTTCTTTCCGCTGGTCATGGAAGCGGTGTCGGCCTTTCAGGGCATGAAGCTGAAGCAGCCGCTGATCGTGCTCGCCACCGCCGATGAAGAGACCTCGATGCAGGGCGCGCGCACCATCGCCGAGCTGGGCAGGCCGAAGGCGCGTTGCGCGATCATCGGCGAGCCTACCGGCATGCGTCCGATTCACGCTCACAAGGGCATCATGATGGAATCCATCGATCTGCTCGGCCAGAGCGGGCATTCGTCGAATCCTGCGCTCGGGCACAACGCGCTGGAGGCGATGCACAGCGTCATCGGCGAACTGATCGCGTTTCGCGAAGACCTGCAACTGCGCTATCACAGCCCGATCTTCAGCATTCCCCGCCCCACCTTGAATCTAGGTTGCATTCACGGTGGCGACAATCCCAATCGCATCTGCGGACATTGTCGTCTTGAATTCGATATCCGCCTGCTGCCTGGCATGGAAATCGACGCCATGCGCGAGGAGATTCGCGCACGCGTGCTGCCGATTGCCGCACGTTTCAACGTTGCAGCAACGCTCAAACCACTGTTCTCTGGCCTTCCAGCATTCTGGACCGCTCCAGACAATGAGCTGGTGCGCACCGCTGAGCGCCTCACCGGCAACAGCGCCGCCAGTGTCGCCTTCGGCACCGAGGGGCCGCTGCTGCAGAAGCTCGGCATGGACACCATCATCCTTGGCCCCGGCGATATCGATCAGGCCCACCAGCCCGATGAATACCTTGCGCTGGATCGGGTGCGGCCCTGCATCGAGGTGCTCAAGGATCTCATTCGTCACTACTGTCTCTGAGCAATCAGCGACAAAAGCGCGGCTTCATAACATTCACCAAATAGACTATATTCAGCCCATGAAAAATCCGCCCCAATACATTGACTGGTTCCGCAACTCCTCCAGCTACATCAACGCACATCGCAAAAAGGTGTTCGTGGTGCTGCTGCCGGGAGAAGCGCTCGCGCACAGCAATTTCAACAATATCGTGCATGACATCACGCTGCTGCACAGCCTGGGCGTGAAGCTGGTGCTCGTGCACGGGGCGCGTCCGCAGATCAATGCGGCACTGGAAGGCGCGGGCATCGAGTCGACCTATCACAAGGGCCTGCGCATCACCGATGCCATCAGCCTGCAGATCATCAAGCAGATCATTGGCGCGCTGAGCATTGATGTCGAAGCGCTGTTCTCGATGGGGCTCGCGAATTCGCCGATGCATGGCGCCGACATCAAGCTCGCCCGTGGCAACTTCATCACGGCGCGACCGCTGGGTGTGCTGGATGGCATCGATCACGCACTGACCGGCATGGTCCGCAAGGTCAATGCCATGGCGATACAACAGCATCTTGACCGCAACAACATTGTCGTCCTCTCCAACCTCGGCTACTCACCGACGGGCGAGGTGTTCAACCTGTCCCCCGAGGAAGTGGCGACCGAGACGGCCATCGCGCTCAACGCGGAAAAGCTGATTCTGTTCATTCCGCAGAATGGCATCATGGACAGCAGCGGCCATATGGTCAGCACGCTGAGCCCCGCCTCTGCACAGGAAGTCCTGGTGGCGGTCGAATCACGTGACGAGAACAAAGCCAATGGAGTCGCTCAGGCACTCAATGCGGCCATTGCCGCATGTCGACACAACGTGCGCCGCAGCCACCTCATCAATTTCGAGCAGAACGGCGCCCTGATCGAGGAGCTGTTTACCCGCGACGGTAGTGGCACTCTGGTGTCCAAGGACAATTTCGAAGAGCTGCGCCCGGCCAGCATCGAGGATGTCGGCGGCATCCTCGAACTCATCAAGCCGCTGGAAGACGCGGGCGTGCTCGTGCACCGTTCGCGGGAGTTGCTGGAGGCCGAGATCAGCTTCTTCTTCGTGATCGAGCGCGAGGGAATGATTATCGCCTGCGCGGCGCTTTACCCGCTGGACAGCACCTGCGGCGAGATCGCCTGCATCGCGATTCACAAGGACTATCAGGACAGCGGACGCGGCGAACACCTGCTCGGCGCGCTGGAAGCGCATGCCAGGAAGAGCGGATTCACGAATGTGATCGTGCTGACCACCCAGACCACCCACTGGTTCCTGGAGAAAGGCTTTACGCCCATCGGCGTCGCCGATCTGCCAGAGAAGAAACAGAGGATGTACAACTACCAGCGCAATTCGAAGGCTCTGCGCAAGCCGCTCTAAATCAGCCGGCGTGTGAACAAGAACCTCTCGCAATCGGGTCTCTGCCAGACCATTGTTTATCGCAACCCCTGCATCCCAACACCACACAAGGAGAACTCTTCATGAAGAAATTTTTGCTTTCCAGCCTCGTCGCCCTGGCGGCCAGCTCCGGCGCAATCGCTCAACAGCCCGCAGCACCTGCTAACGGCCCATTCGCGGCCGGCGGCCCGCTGGGCACTGTCAACGAAGCGGGCGTGGCTACGCCCATGTCAAGCAACGTCAAGGTGTTCGGCAGTTTCCGCACTGCAGAGAGCTGCACCTTCGACCCGGCGCGCAACCTGATTCTGGCCATGAACAATGGCATCGCGCAAAACCTGCAGGAGAACGACGGCTTCGTGTCGCTGATCAACCCGGATGGCAGCGTGCACACTTCCAAGTGGATCGGCGCCACCCGCGACAGTCTGACTTTGAACCAGCCGCTGGGCAGCGCAATTCAGAACGGCACGCTCTACGCGGTAGACATCAACACTGTGCGCATGTTTGATCTGGTGACCGGCGCACCCAAGGGCTTTGTGGAAGTACCCGAAGCGACCGGCCTGAATGGCGTGGGCGTTGCCCCGGATGGCACGGTTTACGCTTCCAACACCGGCGGCACGCAGCGCATTTACAAGGTGACTGCGAGTGGCGAGACCTCTGTGTTTGCAGAGGGCGCACCGCTTAATGCTCCGAACGGTGTTGCCATCGATAACGACGGCAACATTGTAGTGGTGAACGTGGGGGACAACGCGGTGATCACCTTCAGCCCGGCTGGCGAAGTCGTGAAGACGGAGCATGCGTTTGAGGGTGGCAACGATGGCGTGGTGATCATGGCGGACGACACCAAGTACGTTAGCAGTGTGCGCTACGGCAGCGTGTCGCGGATTCGTCCGGGGCAGGAAGCGGAAGTGATTGCGTCAGGCATCCCGTCTGCGGCGTCCATGTGCTATGACTCGGTGCAGAATCAGCTGGTCATTCCGATGAACCAGAACAATGCGCTGGCGTTCATTCCGTTGAACTGATTTTTGAAATTGGTTTGAGCTTCGGATGCCGATCAGGGGTGCGAGGCTCTGCTGTCAAGGACACGCCCGTGAATACGTCCTTGTAGGGCTCGATCGCGCCATCCATGGCGCTCAACGGTCCTTGACAGCAGAGCCTCGCACCCCTGATCTACTTTCAGTGCCAGACGGTTGAAGAACTGACTGCTAGAACTTCAGGCTGATGCCTGCACGGAAAGTGCGTGGTTCGGTGACGCGGCTGACGCGGCAGTTGGTCAGCGAGCAGTCGATGTCTTCTGAGGTGATGCCGACTGGGTCCAGACCGGGGACATAGGACGGGTAGTTGTAGACGATCTCCTTTCTGTCGCTGTCCAGCAGGTTAATGATCTCGGCGTACACCGTCAGCGCATTCCAGTGACGCGCAGCACGCAGGTTGACCGAAAACAGTGACTCCGCGCGGTCGGTGTTGTCTGCCAACAGAGCATAAGGGCCGAGATAGCGCACGCGCAGGCTCGCGTCCCAGACATCACGAGTTGCAGAGACTCCGAACTGGGCTGACTTCTCGATGGAACCTTCCACGTGAGCCCCTTCGCTGTCGTCGATATAACGTGCGTCGCTCGCCGTATAGACGGCGTCAATGCCCAACCACTCGGTTGGCTGCCAAAAGACAGTCAACTCTGCGCCTTGGCGCTTGGAGCCACCCTTGGCCTCCACCGAATTGGAATCACCGACAAAAATCAGTTCGCTCTTCTGATTCAGCCACCAATATGCAGCAGTGAGCTTGATATCACGAATACTGGTGCGCGCACCGGCCTCATACCCTTTGGCAGGAGACAGGCCTTCCACCGGATCAAGCGCGTTGACAACCCCGCGCGCGTCATTGGAATGAAAGCCTCGCCCCCAGTTGCCATACAGTTCCAGCGTCTGCATAGCCGCCCAGGCCAGTCCGATTTTCGGCGATACTCGCGAATCCGTCTGCTGCCCCGCAAAGCTGTTGGCGTTGTTGGCAGTGACATCAAAATCATAATAATCCCCACGCAGCCCGCCCATCAGCCGCAGTGCTTCATTGATGCGCAGCGTGGCATCAAGATAGAGGGCAACTGACCCCTCCTTGATTTTGTTGTCACTGACTGATTCGAGAAACACACCGCGATCGAAATGATCGAGGCCTACGCTGCTCGCGTCGTCATAACGAAAATCAGCACCTGACACTACGCTGAGACCTTCAGTGTCAATCAGGCTGGCGTTGCCCTTACCGCCGATGGCCCAGCGTTTGTCGAACTGATTGAGCTGAAAATCATAGGTCGGATTCGATTGCATGTGCCAATCATAGTGTTGAGCAAAGAGGCTTGCCGCCCAATCGTCACCACTCAAATTGCTCGTCAGAATCCAGCGCGACGTGCTGCCATCGGCAGTGCTGTCGAGCGTGCAGAATTCGTCCTCACAGGCGCTGGTGCCAATCGCCCGCTCCGGAATCTGTTCAGTAGGATTCCACTTGGCGTCGTAGACAGACAGTGTGACCGCCGCCTCACCGAACCCCGTCTGCACAAGGTACTTGCTCCACACAGAGACATGCGCCAGTTCCTCGGGGCTTTCCCAGGGGCCATCATAATTTTTGACCTCTCCTGCCAGAGTCAGCGTACCGCGACCAACTTCCTGACTGCCACCCCCTGCGTAGCGGCGCCAGCCATGTTCCCCGGCATCGGCTGCCACAAATCTTTGATCCAGCGAATCAATGGTGCTGATGAATGACGCGCCGGCAACGGAAAAATCACCGAGATCGGCGCGATATGGCCCCTTGCGATAATCAATCCTCTCCACGGTCTCGGGAATCAGGCCGTTGATATCCAGATAGCCCTGACCGTGTCCGTGCGAGCGCAGATTCAGAGGCATGCCGTCGATATGAACTGAATAGTCTGTGCCGTGATCAAGATTGAATCCGCGCAGAAAATATTGATTGGCCTTGCCGCTGCCCGAGTGCTGCACAGCCACCATCCCAGGCATCGATTCAAGTAACTCGGCGGGCTTTAACATCGGACGAATCAGCAGATCAGCACCGCTGATCGAGCCCTGACTGGCAGCGACAGCACTGCCAAGCAGATTGGAGTTGCGACCAAAGACGACCACTTCTTCGACGGCGGGCTGCGCGATGCTGCTATCAGCTTGCGCAGTGCCGGGCTTCGCCTGGGTGAAGCTTGTGGTAACTGCGGCGGTAGCCAAAAAAGAGACTCGCAAGTGTCGCATCGCAACAGATTTTCTCATCGGCGTGCTCCAAGGGAAGCAAAGAAATGTAACAGAACGTTCTAGTGTCGTTTTAGATCAAGTGAGGCTTACTTTACCGAATTCCGAGATCGGCGTCAGCGTCACCGATGAGCAATGCGATCACAACAAGTGGAGGGAGGTTAAATTGAGTGCAGCGGGCTCATCCATGCCTCTCCAGCACGATGAAACTGTAAGGGTAAGGATTCGGGCCTTCGGCCTTGAAGTCCTCACGGGCGAGTTCTTGCCATTGCGACAAATCGAACTCGGGAAACCAGGCATCGCCGTCCACTTCCGCATGAACTTGCGTGAGGTAAAGACGCTCTGCCTTAGGCAGTGCCAGCGCGTAGATCTCGGCGCCGCCGATTACCACCGCCTCTTCAGCACCTTCAATGACACCGATGTGTTCGGCAAGCCGCAGCGCATCATCGAGCGAATGCACCACGCGCACACCCACCGTCTGAAAATTCTGATCACGCGTGATGACGATATTGGTACGTCCAGGCAGCGGACGGCCAATCGATTCCCAGGTTTTCCTGCCCATGATGATCGGCTTGCCCATGGTGACGCGTTTGAAATAGCGCAGGTCTTCCGACAGATGCCACGGCAGGGCGTTGTTGCGGCCGATGACCCGATTGCGCGACATGGCCCAGATCAAAGCGAGTTTCATACGCGGGGTCCTCGCAACAGCAGCGGATCAAATGGCAACTGGCGCCTTGATATGGGGATGGGACTCATAGCCGACGATCTCGAAGTCATCATAGACATAACTGAAGATATCGGCAGGCCGACGCTTGATGTGCAAACGCGGAAGCGGCAGCGGCTGACGGGTCAGCTGCAGGCGCGTCTGCTCCAGATGATTGCTGTAAAGATGTGTGTCGCCGCCGGTCCAGATGAAATCGCCGACATCGAGATCGCACTGTTGCGCCACCATGTGCGTGAGCAAGGCATAGGAAGCGATATTGAACGGCACGCCGAGAAACGTATCGGCAGAGCGCTGATACAACTGACAGGACAATTTGCCATTGGCCACGTAGAACTGGAACAGGGAATGGCAGGGCGGCAGCGCCATTTGATCGACATAAGCCGGGTTGTAGGCGACGACCATCAGGCGCCTTGAATCCGGGTTGCGCCGGATCTGCTCGATGAGCTTGCTGATCTGATCCACAGACTGGCCATCGGGGCCGGGCCAGGAGCGCCACTGAAAGCCATAGACCGGCCCCAGATCACCGTGCTCGTCCGCCCACTCATCCCAGATGGAGACGCCGTTTTCCTTCAGGTAGCGGATGTTGGTGTCACCCGTAAGGAACCACAGCAGTTCGTGAATGATGGAGCGCATGTGCAGCTTCTTGGTGGTCAGCACCGGGAAACCCTGCGCCAGATCGAAGCGCATCTGATGGCCGAATACCGACAGCGTGCCGGTACCGGTGCGATCCGTTTTGGTGGCACCCTCATCGAGAATGCGTTGCATCAAATCGAGGTATTGCTTCATGTCTGTGTCATCTCTCCAACATCACTTCATCCAGTCGCCTGCAGGGCAGGTTCATGACGTGCGATAGGCCTTCGCCATCAGAAAAATACCCGCCGCGATCATCGGTAACGACAACAACTGGCCCATGGTCAGCCAGTCCAGCGCCACGAATCCCAGGCCTTCGTCGGGCTGGCGGAAAAACTCCACGAAAAAACGCTGCGCGCCATAACCTATTCCGAACAATCCGGAAACAGCGTACAGCGGGCGCGGACGCGAAGAGAACCACCACATGATGCTGAACAGCACGACACCTTCCAGCGCGAACTGATAGAGCTGGGAGGCGTGACGAGGCAGATTGTCGACATGCGGAAATACCATGCCCCAGGGCACCTCCGTCGGGCGACCCCAGAGTTCTCCGCCGATGAAGTTGCCAATTCGTCCGGCGCCGAGTCCGAATGGCGCGAGAGGTGCGATGAAATCCAGCACTTCAAAGTAGCGCTTGTTGAGCGTGCCGGCATACCAGTACAGCGCGCCCATGACGCCCAGAAAGCCGCCATGAAAGGACATCCCACCTTCCCAGACGCGCAGCACCCACAGCGGATCGCTCGAAAGCTTGTCAAAATTGTAGAACAATGCAGAACCGATACGCCCGCCGACAACAGCACCAAGAGCGCCGTAAAACACCAGGTCGGCGATCTGCTCATCAGTCCACAGCCCGGGGCTGCGGCGCGCGCGCAGCTTCGCAAGATACCAGGCGCCACCAAAGGCGATGATGTACATGACGCCGTACCAGTGGACGGAGAGCGGGCCGAGCGAGAAGGCAACGGGATCGAACTGGGGGTAGGTCAGCATGGGCGGTTATTCCGGAGATTCATTCGAGCAGATCGAGAAGCGCCTTCTTCTTCTCCATGGACAACTGCTGGAATTTTTCGATCAGGCGCAGCGCAGCATTATTCAAATCACCCACTACCGGCGCCAGACCGATACGCTCGGCGCCGATCGGCGCGCCGTCTCTGGCGACGAACTGCTCCAGCAACAACGTAATCTCGGAGTTCATGCTGCGGCGATTTCTGCGCGAGAGCGCTGCAATTTGTTGGTGGTAGCCACTTGGCAGACGCAGGACGAACTTGTATTCCTGCTTGTCGTTCGTGGTCGGGGCCTTCTGATCGGCGTGTTGGTTTTCGGGCATGGGATGTGTAACCGGAATTCAATTCCGGCCAGTCTATTAGATTGAGGCTGACGATTCCATCCGTAGATTCGTCAGTTCTCGTTATGTCCCTATGGCACTCTCATCCAAGAGCTATCCTGAGACCGCATTATCCTTATATTCGTGGGGAATTCTGTAGGAAATTTGCCATGGCATTGAAAAATATCCGCCAGTCGACCCCTGCTGCCAACGTTTGGCCGCAGCCTCAGTTATTGCGCGACGAACGCAACAGTCTGTCGATGCCGGCGTTGTACAGCGCCATGTCGACACAGCTGCGCACCATCTGCGCCTCATCCAGTTGCATGACCTCTTCCAGCAACTTCTTGGCGATTGTCAGCGGGATGCTGCGAATCACGGCCTTCACCTTCAACAGAGTCGTCGCGTTCATGGACAGGATGTCGAACCCCATGGCGATGAGCAGCACCGCCGCAGCGGGATCGCCCGCCATTTCTCCGCAGATGCTGACGGTTCGGTTTTCCGCGTGCGCCTCGGTCACGACGAACTGCAGCGCCTGCAAAACCGCTGGGTGAAACGAGGAGTAAAGACTGGCCACTCGCGGATTGTTGCGATCCACGGCCAGCAGGTACTGAGTAAGATCGTTACTGCCGACAGAGATAAAATCCACCAGACGGCAGAGGGCACGCGTCTGATATACCGCCGCTGGCAGTTCGATCATGACGCCGATCGGTGGCATGCGAACTTCCAGCCCCTCTTCTCGCAACTCCCGGTAGGCGCGTTTGATGATCTGGATAGAGCCGGTGACTTCCTGCACGTTGGAGATCATGGGCAGCATGATCTGCAGATTATTCAGACCTTCGCTCGCGCGGATCATGGCGCGAACCTGGGTGATGAAGATTTCCGGGTGATCGAGAGTGACGCGGATGCCGCGCCAGCCGAGGAAGGGGTTTTCCTCTTCAATCGGGAAATAAGGCAGCGCCTTGTCGCCCCCGATGTCCAGCGTCCGCATGGTCACCAGTTTGGGGGCAAAGGCCTGCAGCTGCTCGCGGTAAATCGCTGTCTGCTCGTGTTCACTGGGAAAGCGCTCGGCAAGCAGGAATGGCACTTCGGTACGAAACAGGCCGATCCCCTCTGCGCCATGATCCAGCGAGCGGATGACGTCCGACATCAAGCCGGTGTTCACCCACAGATTCACACGATGCTTGTCCGGCGTCTCGCAGGGCAGATGAATAAGGCCTTCCAGCCCTTTGACGAGCTGCTCTTCTTCTTTGATCACTTCACGATAACGATTGCGCAGTTGATCGGAAGGGCTGCTGTAGACCTGCCCGTTGTAGCCGTCGATGATCAGCTCGCGACCATCGAGTTGCCGATATGGCAAATCCACCACGCCCATCGCCGTTGGAATTCCCATGGTGCGCGCAAGAATGGCGACATGGGAGTTACCCGACCCCTTTACCGACACCAGCCCGCGCAATTTCTCCTTGGGGACATCGGCCAGCATGGCTGCTGTCAGCTCTTCACTGACGAGGATGGTGTCGTCGGCGTAGTCAGTCTTTACCACGTCCTTATCCTGCAGATAGAACAATACGCGGCTGCACAGGTCCTTGATGTCGGCGGCACGTTCACGCAGATACGGATCCTTCATCATTTCGAAGGCGCGCACATGATCCTTGGTGACATCAGCCAGGGCGCCCTGCGCCCACTGCCCTTCGCGAATCCTGTCGATGACTTCCTTGCCCAGCGCATCATCGTCGAGCATGCGCAGGTAGACACCGAATATCTCGCCCTCTTCGGGCCGCAGGCGCGACTCCAGCGTGCGGATCAGCGCCGTCATGTCCTTGCGTACCGAATTCAGCGCCGCATTGAAATAGTCGATTTCCTTGTCAATGTCCGCGCAGGCACGGTTGGGGATCAGGTCAATATCGGCGGGCGGGAACACGACTACCGCGTGCCCGATGGCAACGCCCGTGGCGCCGGGCACACCGGCAAAACTGGTATCGGACTTGCGCTGCCCCGAGGGGCTGACCCCCAGAATGGCGCCCGTCGCCTCTGCAGCGGCGATCACGCCGGCAAGCTGGGCCGACAGGGTAACCAGAAACGCTTCTTCACCTTCGTCAAAACAGCGCATCTCCCGATGCTGCACAACGAGCACCCCCAGCACCTTGCGGTGGTGGATGATCGGCACACCCAGAAACGAGCTGAACTGCTCCTCGCCTGTTTCCGAGAGGTAATGGTAATTTGGGTGTGATTTCGCGTCTTCGAGGTTGACCGGTTCGGCATTGCCGGCAACCAGGCCTACCAGACCCTCGCCGACTTGCAGACTGACATGCCCTACCGCTTCTTGCTTGAGTCCCTCGGACGCCATCAGCACATGGCTGTTGATTTCCTGGTCAAGCAGATAGACGGAACAGACTTGCGTGTTCATCGCGGCGCGCACGCGCGTCACGATGATATCGAGGGCCGACTGCAGATCCCGCGCAGTGTTCACCTCTTGTACTATCTCACGCAGTCTTTCCAACATCATGTTTCGATTCCGTGTCTCTTGTTAGGGTGGCTGCTCTGCATTGGCCGGGGATGGCGTCCCGGTACTGGTGTGATCTCAGGGGCGCATGAACCGATTCAGGGGAGTGATCAGTTCCTTCAAAGCTTGTCGGTAGACCTCGCGCTTGAAATCAATGACCTGACTCAAGGGATACCAGAAACTGACCCATTGCCAGTCGTCGAACTCGGGCATGTTGTTGGCCCGCAGATCGATCTTCTGTTCGTCACAGCACATTCTCAAAAGATACCACTTCTGCTTCTGTCCAATGCAAACCGGATTGGAATTTTGTCGGATGAGATTCTTGGGCAGCTCATAGTACAGCCAGCCCTTGGTCGAAGAGATGATCTCCACATCGGCCGGACCCAGCCCGACCTCTTCCTTCAATTCCCGATAGAGTGCCTGCTGCAGACGCTCGCCGTGGCGGATGCCGCCCTGCGGAAACTGCCAGGCATCCTGACCAATGCGTTTCGCCCAAAGCAGCTGTCCGTGGGGATTGCAGATGATGATGCCTACATTAGGTCTGAAACCTTGAGAATCTATCATCCTGGTGTCCGGTCCTTAGCTAAAAAATCTACCTCGGCATTGTTTCACAACTGCGGAGGCTTGTTCAACGACTGGCTGCGGAGCACGGCGGAACGGGTATAATGCCCGCCTTCAACGGCAGCACCCGGACTCTGAACAAATGACTCTTGCTATTTTCGACCTCGATAACACCCTGCTTGGCGGTGACAGTGATCACAGCTGGGGAGATTTTCTGATTGGCAAAGGCTTGGTGGACGCTACACAACACAAGGCCCGCAATGACCAGTTCTACCATCAGTACCTGCACGGCGGCCTGAACATGGTGGACTATGTCGAGTTCGCCGTCGGCCCGGTGAAGGGCATGCCGAGAGCAACCCGCGAGGCGCTGCATCGTGACTTCATGGCGGAATTCATCGAGCCGATGATTCTGCCAGCCGCACTGCAGTTACTGAAATCGCATCGCGACAAGGGCGATTTTTGTCTGATCATTACGGCTACCAATCGTTTCATCACCGAACCGATTGCACAGCGGCTCGGCGTCGATGCCCTGATCGCCACCGATCTGGAAATGGAGAACGACTGCTACACCGGCCGCGTGCAGGGCATTGCCAATTTCCAAGCGGGAAAAGTACGCAATCTGGAGCAGTGGTTGAGCGCACGAAATAGTTCTGCCTCTAACTCTCTGACTATGGCGGACAGTGTGTTCTACAGTGATTCTTTCAACGATCTGCCATTACTGGAGAAGGCAGCCACGGCCATTGCTGTCGACCCCGATCAGACGCTGCTGAAAGTCGCGCTCGAACGTGGCTGGGACGTCATCAGCCTGCGCGGTCAGCAGTTCTGACGCGCACAGGTCTGAACTTCGCCTCTCCAGAGGCATATCAGAGCGTGGCGAGATTGATCTCGACGATAAGGTCATCGGCCAATCTCTCCAGTTGCCGCTGCAGATCATGCAGATCCAGATCGGCCGGCACCTTCAGAAGTGCCTGCGCATTAAAGAGCGGCTCACCCGACATCGGCGCGCTGCTGCACTGAGTTGTCAGCTCCTCGACGTTGACGTGCTGCGCCGCCAGCGCCCGGGAAATCTCCTTGATGATCCCGGGGCGGTCATTCCCCACCAGCGTCAGCCGCAAGGTGCGCTGATGAGCGGGCGGTTCAGCCATACTGACTTTTTCCACGACGAGGCGCAGCACCGATGAGAGTCTTTGCAGATCCTGCACCAGAGCGTCGGCATGCAGATCATCCACGCTGACTCGCAGAATTCCCGCAAACTTGCCCGCCAGATGCGCCATATTGCTCTCCAGCCAGTTTCCAGAGTGCCGGGCGATGGTCTCGGATAACAGCTCCACCAGACCGGGCTTGTCGTCCCCGATGATTGTCAGTACCAGATAAGTCGCCACTTCAGTTCCTCTCCTCTTTCTTTGGGGTTGCGTCCAAACGCTTGCTCTCTTTATCAGGCGCTGACTTTATCAGGCGCTGATCATGACCCGGCGCGGGAACTGACCGAACTCTTCCCAGAAGCTGACGCGCTCAGGCAGATCTTCCTGCCGTGCCTGGGTCTTGCCGTTCTCATCGGTGACACGTGACACCAGCGTGTGTTCGCCGGGCTGTGCGCCCTGCCAGTTGAAAGTGAACAGCTTCCAGGTGAATTGCGAAGACTGCGGATCAATAGTGGCGGCCTGCCAGGGCCCACCGTCAATGCTGACCTCGACACTGCGTATCGGTGTGCCGTCGTTGAGAATGAAACCCATCACGGTGTGATCTGCGCCGCTGCGGGTCACTCGCACAATGGCCGACTTCAGGTTCATCTTTGCCACTGAATTCTCAACCCAGCGCTCCTGATCGCCCACCATCTCGCGCTTCAGGGTCACGTAGTCGCGGCCCATGAAACGTCCCATATAACGCGTATCCTGTACGTGAATCTGCGACAGCCACTTCACGTTGGCGACGCCGTACCAGCCCGGCACCAGCAGGCGCACAGGCTTGCCGTGATAATGCGGCAGCGGTTCGCCATTCATTTCAAAGGCCAGCATGTTGTTTTCGTTCAGCGCATCTTCGACAGAGAGCGCTCGCGCAAAAGCCTTGGGCACCTTGCGACCACGTATCTCTTCTTCGCCAATATCGGCCCCGAAAAACACCACTTCCTTGCCTTCCGGCTGGACGCCAGCCTCCAGCAGGATGTCGCGCAGGCTCACACCGCGCCATGTGGCATTCCCGATGAGGCCGTGGAAAATTCGACCACCGTTGCCACCGCACTCGAAGCCGACATCCTTTTCGATGACGGGGCGGCCGCGCAGTTGCTCCAGAGAAAAATTCAGCGGGCGGTCTACCAGGCCGGTTACGCTCAGTTGATAGCTGGCATTGTCCACCTCTGGCTGGCCGTAATGCTGTACGAGATAGAAGTCGTCATTGGTGGAGAAGAACGAAGAAATCTTGCGGGTATCCTGGAAGTGTGTGGCACCAGGGCGGACCGGCTGCGGATTGAAGGTGTCAGGAATATCTGTAAAGGGAACTTCAATCTCACCCTGCGCCAACGCCGGCATCATCCACCCCGGGAAGGTGGTCGCTCCTGCAGCGACGAGGCCCGTATTGATGGCCCCCTTGAGCAGCTTTCTTCTGCCCGGATTATCAACGGCGATGTTCTGCATTGCTGGGTTGGCGATGGAAGAGTTCTCGGAATCTTCGGGGTTCATTGACACACCTCTTATGATTGATGACTGATGACTGACGGCTTGCGCCTTGGGCCGGACTGGCTGGAGACGATATCACAGGGTCGAAGTGTTGCCTACACGCGGGAGTCTGTCCGGCAGCGACTGGACACGGCCGGTTAAATTTGGAAAGATCGGTCTTGGCCGCTGCAGCCTGAGTTATCTTATCTGTCCGGACAACCGCTCCGACACCATTGCGAATGGAACCATCGAGTCTATGGAAAGCACGCTAGAGTCAACAGAGCTGTCTCCCGCGCCCGCCTTGCGGCTCGATTTGGCTGGGCTACGCAAGGGCGTCAACAATTACCACATTGATGTCCGCATCAGCCCGAAATTCTCTGCGGATGTTCGCCGCCTCGCCACCTCGCTGCTGAGCCAGGCTACTGCACCCAACGCGCAAACAATCGATCTAAGCCCCCAGCTCAATGCCCTGCGTACCAGTTATCTCGACATGATGACCGCGCTCTTGCATCGGGTGAAAACCGATCTGAACCCGGACAGCGTCGGCCTGCTGGAATTTGCCACGCTCAAATTCATTCTCAGCACATCGAGAGGACTGTTGGACGAGAGCATCGACAGCTTCAAGGGGCATGGCGCTGCCGGGCACCAGAGTCAATCCGGCAACGCGCTCACCACCAATCAGCGACTGTTCTGGCTGCAAAAGAACTACGACGCCATCCTGCTGGAGGTCAACAGCCAGATTTTTGCGCAGTTGGAGCGTGTCGAAACGCGACAATTGAGCGATGTGCGCACCCAGTATCTGCCGCTGCCGGGCCACAACGTGCTCGACCTGCGCCTTAACCCGATGCTGTTTACCAGCGAGCCGGGGGCCAGCGCCTTCCTGATTGATCGCTACCGGCTCTGGGGCGGCGACAGCGAGGATGCCGGCTTCAATGAGCTGAACGCTGACGTGGAAAGACTGCTTCGCGAGCAACTGCCGCACCTGCACATCAGCGGGTTGCTGGCGGCATCCGGCGCAGGCACACCGGAACTCTATGACGAACTGGGAGGCTTGTTTCAGACCCAGAAGTTCATGGGCATGGCCACGGACATGAAGACCACGCTGACCGAGGACTTTTCCTGGCTGGATAGCCCTGCCAACCTCGATCTGCTCTTCAACATCGAGCGGCAGACGGCAGCCCTGCAGGAACTGCGTCGGCAGTCTGGCTGGGGAGCGTGGTGGGAAGGCAAGAAGGACCTGCAGAAACGCCGAAGAATTCTGCTTAGCATTATCAAACAACTGAAGAAGCGCCGCATACTGGCGCTGCTAATCGCGTCGCCACACGTGCAGCGCATTTGGTCGCCGGCACTGGCGGAACAGATCGAGGGGAGAATTCTCTGTCAGTACCTGGGCGGCCTGATCAACACGCAAAAGCTGCAGAGCCGTGCGCTCAACGGCAAGACCTTTACGCCCGCCCAGCTCAAGCAGTTCGAGAGCATTCGTCAGGAGATCAAGCGCGAGGCAGGCCCGGGACAGATGGAGAGCATCCTCGGTATCCTGCAGGACATCAGCCGCTTCCGGCTGCATCTGAAGTATTACCGCCTGGCGCACCGGGCCTTCAACAGACTCAGGATTCTCAAACTGGAGAGCGAGCTGACGCTCTCCAAAGAGGCCGGAACGCTTTACTCCCTTCTGACCCGACATGAACAGGTGGATGAAGAAGACCGCATCGTGCATCACGCCATCATCAAGGCCGACGTGCGCGGCTCGACCACGGTAACGGAAGAGCTGCAGAACAAGGCGCTGAATCCGGCCTCGTATTTCAGCATGCGCTTCTTCAGCCCGATCAACAAACTGTTGCCACTATACGCGGCCAACAAGGTGTTCATCGAGGGCGACGCGGTCATTCTGAGTTTCCTCGAGCACGAGAAGGAACCCCAGCAGTGGTTCGCCGTCGCGCGGGCCTGCGGGCTCGCCAAAGACATGCTCAATATCGTGCATGCCAACAACCGGCACTCGGAGCAGATGGGGTTACCCAAGCTCGAGCTTGGCATCGGCCTGTGTTACGCGGCGACGCCACCGCTGTTTCTGTATGACGAAGACAAACCCATCATGATCTCCTCCGCTATCGGCAAGGCCGACCGGCTGTCATCCTGCACCTGGAAGCTGCGCAAACTGGTGCAGCCGGGACTGTTCAATGTGGAGGTATTTGCGCTGGCGGATGGCGAGCGTGGTCGCGGTGAGAAAGGCCAGAACTCGATCCGCTACAACGTGAACGGGATTCTTCTGGATGATTCAGGGTTTGCCAAACTGCAGCAGGAAATCATCCTCAAGCGCATTACCGTGAAGATCAATGCCAGCACTGTTGTGCTGCATGTCGGCAAGTTCCCCGACGTTGGCGGCAGAATGCACGATCTGGTCATACGCGAAGCTCAGGTCGGGCTCTGGCAGGATGATGCACCAGTGCCCAACCACTCCTCCGACGAGTGCTTCTACGAAGTCGTGACCAATCGCAAGCTGATCTCGCAAGTCTGTATGCCGCAGCCGTAGGGGTTCTCAGTGGTGATGGCCACCCTGGCCATGCGCGTGCCGGTGCTCGATCTCTTCGGGAGTCGCCGGACGCACACCCACAATCTCAATCTCATAGTGCAGGTTTCGACCCGCATACGGATGATTGTTGTCGACGTCGACATTGAAGCGTCCCGCCTTGACGACCAGCGCGTTGCGAATGCCGTGGTGAGTCTGAATTGCGACGATCTCACCAGCCATGATCTGCTTCTGCCCCTGCCTGAGGTGCAGGTGCTTTATAGGCACACGCTGAACCGAGTTGGGACGGCGCGGCCCATAAGCCTGCTCCGGCGCCAGAGTGATGGACAGTTTGTCGCCTTCGGATTTGCCTGTCATTGCCTCCTCCAGGCCCGGAATCACGTTGCCGTGGCCGTGCAGATACAGCAGCGGTTCTCTCCCGGCGGATTGTTCCAACCAGCCGGACAACTCACCGGCCTCGTTCACCTCACAGAGGCTGTAGTGAAAGGCTACTACGCAGTCCTTACCGATGACCTGCCTGGCAGGAACCTGCACTTCTGCTTCTACTTTTGCTTTGGGTTTTGCTCTTTTTTTAGGGGTTGCTGCTTCAGTCATACATCCGTACTCCAGTCAGTTTCGGCAATTCTAGCAAAGATGATAACGCCAATGACACAGACAGGTTTCGGCGAGATCATCATTTATAAGAACTGCAATACCAGATGCAGTGATTTCTAAAAAACCGGAATGATTCTCTCGGGCCGCTTGACCGCAAATGATGGCATAATGATATTATGCGAACCGTTGACGAAACTGCCGGCAAAACCCACAGGTTCAACTAGCACCTGTCTCTCTCCCGTAATCACTTAGTAGTCATTTAAAATGTCAGATCAACAACTCAAGTTTTCTCCGCTCACTATCCGCATCAAAGAACAGGTTCGACGCTTGCGACTGCTGGCCGGACACTCCATGTCCGAGGGCTCACATCTGCTGGGCGTTTCCCGCAAGCAGCTGGAAGATATTGAAACCACTAGGGATTATGGTTGCCATCTGGAAATTGAACTGCTCGCCAAGGTCAAAGTGGTCTACAAGGTCTCTCTCGACACACTGCTGGGCGACCTGCCAGCAGATCAGGCGGATGATCTGTTCACCCGCAAGCGCCGCAGGAATGCCGACTGACCACAGTGGCTGACAATCCCGGGCTCGCAGGTTCCTGCGGGCTCGTTCACGGCATTCAGATTTTCGATATAGGGTTCAGTCGTGTACAATGCCTGACTTTCACATCGAAACGGAACAGGCACTGTTATGGCAACGAAACCCAAGAAAGACCCGGCAGTAGACAACCGGATCAATCTCTCCGAACACATTGACGCCTTTCTGAAGTCCGGTGGCAAGGTCAAGCATATTCCTTCAGGAATCAGCGGTCAGACTACCACCAGCGGCCCCCGTCAGATCGTACTGAGCCACAAGAGCAACGCTTAACTCTCCGCTTCCCCAACGTTTCCCCGTGTAAAAGCCACCCCCTCAAGTGTCAATGGCGCGTGCCATGAGGGCTGGCTTTTGCCTGTATACTGCACGGTCATGGACACTCAAAACCTCAAGGCCTTTGTCGCCGTCGCGGACTGCCGCTCCTTTTCGCTGGCAGCAGACAAGCTGCATATCACCCAGCCCGCCATCAGCAAACGCATCCACATGCTCGAACAGCAGTTGGACATTCAGCTCTTCGACCGCATTGGACGTCATATCTCCCTCACAGAAGCGGGGCGCACCTTGCTGCCGCATGCCGAAGCCATTCTCAGAGAGATGCAGTCCGCCCGCCAGGCCATTGCCGATCTTGGCGGAGAAGTGAAAGGCCAGCTCAAACTCATTACCAGCCATCACATCGGCCTGCACAGACTGCCGCGCATCCTGCGCGAGTACACTGCGCGCTACCCGCAGGTCGAGCTGGATATCCGCTTCATGGACTCGGCCGAGGCCTACGCCGCTGTGCTCAAGGGCGATTGCGATCTAGGCATCATCACCGAGGTCGATCAGCAGGATGAGGCGCTGTGCAGCCGCACTCTGTGGCACGACACGATGCGGTTTGTCGCGGCGCCCCAGCATCCGCTGAGCCAGCTCGCGACAGTCAGCCTCGCAGATATCAGCCCCTATCAGGCATTGCTGCCGGAGAGACGTTTCTACACGACCAAGCTGGTGGAAGAGTTGTTTGACAAAGCGGGGTTGAGCCTCAAGATCAATCTGGCAACCAATTACCTGGAAACCATCAAGGCTCTGATCTCGGCGGGCTATGCGTGGAGCGTGCTGCCCCAATCCATGCTGCACGACAACTCACTGAGTGTCCTCAATGTGCTGCTGCCGCAGTCGGCAACGCCAGTCGCCCTGACCCGCAATCTCGACTGCATCTATCATCGGCAGCGGCTGATGAGTAACGCGGGGAAAGCCTTCTTAGAACTGCTGTGCAGGCACGCAGACTGACAGCGGGCCGATGATCCGTTACTCGACGCGGCTGATCTCGTAGCCCTTCTTCTCCAGCAGGCTCAGCAGGCCATCTTCACCCACCAGATGCGCCGCTCCGACCAGCACAAACTCGGTGCCTTCTTCCTTGAACATGCCCTCGATGATCGGCATCCAGTTGTTGTTGCGATCCAGCAGCAGGGACTTGTAAAGCGGCGGGTGTTGTTCCTTCATGTCATCGACAAACAGCTCGGCCAGCTGGCCATTGTCTCCACTGCGCCAGGCGCTCACCATCTGCTCCATGGAGACGGAAATCTCCTTCATGTCTGCCAGCGACAGCATGATGAACTCACTCTCATTGCCCTCGCCCATGTTGGCGATGAAGCCGATCTGCGCGTCAATGGGCTCCAGCTCGCCGACCGGCTTGCCGTCTCCCATGGCCCGGCCATTGAAGTACGCGTCCACTCCTTGCGGCGTGAACCCCAGCTTCTGAAATTCGATGACCTGCAGCATGCTAACCAGCAGCCCCGGCTTGAACTTCTCCATCATCTGCAGGGGCAGCCCCGCCTGCCCGGCATAAGCGGCCAACGAGTTGTAGGCTTCGGGGCTTAGTATTGTCTGCAGCGTGCGCTCATCGCTGTAGGTGAGCTCCTGCAGCATGCGCGCCTGCACGGCAACATCATTCAGCCCGGCGATATCCGTCTCGAAATAGAGTTTGTCCGACGCGGCATAGGCCGACTCGAAGGGCGCGGGCAGCGGGTAATCGGTGGGGCGCAGCAAATGTACAGTGCCGCCCAGATAGACCTTCTCTTCCCCTGATGTCGCCACCCAGACAGAGCTTTGCGCGCTGACCTGCGTCAACGGCAGCAGCGTCGCCAGCAGCAACAGCAGCGAGGCCAGCTTCGAAGCGGCAATGAACGCGCGCGGGCGGACGGGGTATCTTTGGTGCATGTCGAGGTCCTTGTTGGCTGATTTACAGGGTTATTGGGATAAAGGTAGCATGCTCTTCGAGGTGGGGGAACGAGCAGGTACGCAGGGAAGTCTTTCGCTTGCGGGCAAGCTCCCACAGGGGAATCAGAATGTCCAAACTGCTATTCAGGCTGCGCAACGTTCCGGATGACGAAGCCGACGAGGTGCGCGAGTTGCTCACCGAACACTGCATCGAGTTCTACGAGACCGGCGCGGGCAACTGGGGCATCTCCATGCCCGCGCTCTGGCTGCACGACGAGAGTCGTTTCGAAGAGGCCAGAGCATTGCTGGAGGCGTACCAGCAGGAACGCACGCAGCGCATGCGCGACGAATACGAAGAGCTGATCAAGCTCGGCCAGGCCGACTCCATGCTGACCTCATTCCGTCACCATCCGGTGCGCTTCATTGCCTTCAGCCTGCTGATCGCGGCCGTGCTCTATCTCTCGATCAGCAGCTTCTTCAGCTTTTGATGCTGATCCGCAGCGGCTGCAGATTGTCGATCTGCCCTTCCAGCACATCCCCCGCGACCACCGCCGCCACGCCTGCGGGCGTGCCGGTGAAAATGAGATCACCCGGCTGCAGCCGGTAGAAGGTCGACAGCTCGGCAATGAGTTCCGGAATATTCCAGATCAGATCGCTGATCGCCCCGTGCTGACGCTCCTTGCCATTCACCAGCAATGAAATCTGTGCCTGACCGATATCTCCAGCCTGCGCTGCCGGCGTGAGCGCCGAGAGCGGAGCGGAATTGTCGAAACCTTTGGCGACGTCCCAGGGGCGGCCTTTGTCTTTGGCTTCCGCCTGCAGATCACGGCGCGTGAAATCGAGACCGACGGCATACCCATACACCGCCGCTCCAGCCTCCGCCAACGACAGATTCTCCCCCTTTGCTGCCAGTGCCGCACCGGCCAGCGCGACTACCAGCTCCACTTCGTGATGCAGATCGGCCGTTCGCGAGGGATACGGCAGTTGCGCGCCATTTTCGACGACGGCATTGGCCGGTTTGCTGAAGAAAAATGGCGACTCGCGCTCGGTGCCGCCCATTTCCTTGGCGTGCGCCGCATAGTTGCGGCCCACACAATAGATGCGGTTGACCGGAAAGCGTTCGGGGCGGCCCACGATGGCCACGCTGGGATTCTGTATAGCGAAGAGTAACGTCATTTTTTTCCTCCAACATAGGCGCGCAGTCGCGCGGGGAATTCGCGGTGCATCAGCACCTGTTGCAATTGCCATTGTTCCTGCGGGGCGACCTCGCGCAGAAACTTCACTTTGTTGCTCTCCAGCACGGCCAAAGGCAGACCGTCCCGATACAACACCCGGTTGCGGCTGAGCTTCGGCAGACGCGTCTCCGGGAGCACGATACCAAGCAGGTTGAGCGGATCGGCGGCGGCCAGACTGACATACTCCGTAGCGCGCTCGCTCAGTTCCTGACTGCGGCCAAACTTGCGCAGCGTCGTCACCGTCTCCGGCAACGCGAACTGCTCGCCGCTGACTCCGGCAATGAAGCGGCCGCCACGCAGAATGCCCTGCAGCTCCATCCGGCGCAAGGCGTAGAGCAGCACTCGCCAGGACGGCGCGAAACTCTCTCGCTCCAGCACCCGCTTGAACAACACGCCCCAGCGGTCGAGATAGATCATGATGAGCCGCTCCAGCTGCTCGCTGTCCAGCTCGGCCTTCGGCACCGTCTCCGAGGCGAGCACGGG
>CAIRBI010000285.1 GCA_903876785.1 uncultured Gammaproteobacteria bacterium | reverse complement strand
CACTGTAATGTCGCTTGTGAAACACGCAAAAGGCGAGCACAAAGAGGGGGTATTTCTCGTCTATGGTTTGCAGACTGTGATCACCACTTTCATCGACGTAAATGATGTATTTGCTGTAAGGACTCTCTGGCAGATCCTGAGCCCCGTGATCGCGCCTGTTAGTGTCTGATTTTGCAAAACCGGGATCAGACGTGTCCAATTCAAACAGGGGCAGTTGTTGGTTGTCAGGCGCGCTCATTTTTAAAGTACTCATCAATGCGTTGTAATCTGACTGCTACCGGACCATGTCCGTTTCGGGTGTTGACCTCAAGTGTAGGCCACATGGTCAACAATGCCGGGGGCATCTTCTCCTCGGAGCGGGTGCCCTGGACCGACATCTTCGTGGTGTGCCACAAAGCAACTCGCGGACCTCCATCCGGCTGCGGGCCCTGAAGGATGCCGGGCTGATAGAGCGCAAGGCCTTGCTGGGGATAGTGGCCTGATTGACGGCCTGCTCGTATCTGAGCTTCCGAAAGGAGCTGCTATCCTTGTGAGGCAGGCGCATGTTGCAGAACGAATTACATGCACGTCATACCTACAACTAAAGAGGAGTCTTCAGCCATGAAACCAAAAAGAAACTTGTATGACGAATTGAGGGAAGGATTCTCCGCTCTGGAGTCAGAGAGGGGCGGAACACTCACGCTGAAAAGAATTCACATCGCAGACCTGGAAGCGCCCACCATAGAACCAGTAGAGCCGGGAGCCGGGGGAGCAGCAATCCCAACACGCACGCTGCGCTTTTGATCAAACTGGTCTAGAAATTCCCTGAAACGCTCGATCATCTACAGGCAGTCTGAAATTAAACAGCGGTTCCAGTCCGTTCACCCTGCTCCCACGAAATCCGCGCCGCAACCCGCACCTCATCCACGTGCAGTGAGAACGACCAGCCATTGCGCTCACACAGCCGCTGCACGATCCCCAGACCAAGACCATAACCGTTCTCGGTCGGCGCATGCCTCGCATCAGCGCTGTTGCTAACCTTGTTGGTGACCAGCACGTCATGCTCGTTGATGAGAATCGTGATCGGCCCCTGCCATGCGAGAGTGTGCTCGAAGGCATTGCGCACCACATTGTTGACCGCGATGGAAAACGCTTGTGGATGTCCGCAGACGCGGGGCTGTGCGAGGTTCTCGATTTCGACGTCCACGAACTTGTCATTCAGCAGGTGGCGCTGCTGCTCGATCGCCCGGTTCACCAGCGGCGTCACCAGGAACTGCTCTTCATACAAGCCGTCATCGGTTTCGCGGGCCAGACACAGGAACATTTCCACGGTGGCATTCATGTCGAGTGTCGCGCGCCGCACGCGATCTACCAGAATCCTGTCGGCAGGTGACAGATCACTCTGTTCCAGCAGCTCGATCGAACTTGCGATCACCGTGATCGGTGTGCGCAATTCATGACTGGCTGAACTGGTGAAGTAGCGCTCTCGCGCAACGAATGCGCTGATGCGCTCAAGTGCGCTCTCTATAGCCCCGGCCAGCACGCCCACTTCGTCATCGCCAAACCTGCGGGACTCTATGCGCTTGTAATCGCCGGCCGACAGGTGTTCCAGGTCGATCTCCGCCACCGCTTCGGCCAGCTGCACCACAGGAGCCACTGCTCTGCGCATTACAATAACGCCCAGTCCGAAACCCAGTGCACCGAGCGCCCCCACGACACCGGTGATGGCGAGCAGCCACCACCAATCACTGGAAGACGCAGCCTCAATTCCGGAAACGTCAAACACCACGAAGGCGCGTCGCTGTTCGTTGTCGGCGGGGATTACCGCGACATGTAACTCGTCGTCTATGAACTCATACAATCCCTCTTCGGGATCTGTCAGTGCCCAGCCCCTGAGTGACTCAGGCAGGCTGGCCACGTCATCGTATCCGCGAATGTTCATGGGCATGGCGGGGTAGCGTTGCGCGGCATGCTCCAGCTGTTGCATCAGCACGCGGTCTTCGCTCAACCTGATCGCGGTGAAGAAGGCCAGGCCCCAGACCACGCTGAGCACTGCCACACAAATCGCAAAGGCAATGGCCACACGCTGGCGCAAACTGTGTCGGTACATCACTGGGTATCCTCTGCAATGCGATACCCGATGCGATGCACCGTATGAATCAGCGGGCTGTCGAACGGCCTGTCGACAGCCTGCCGCAATTTGTACAGGTGCGAACGCAACGCATCCCCATCGGGTTGTTCGTCAGCCCACAGCAGCGTCTCAAGATCACCGCGCGCCACAACAGACGGTGCCTGTTCCATAAGCCGCTGCAGTATCTTCATGCCGGCGGGGTTGAGATCAACGCGTCGCCCTGCGCGATGCACTTGCAGCGTGGACCTGTTCATCGTCAGATCACCCACTGTCAGCAGGGTGTCAGTGTTTCGGCGACTGCGGTTGCACAACGCCTGCAGTCGCGCGTGCAGCTCCTGCAAGGCGAAGGGTTTGACCAGGTAGTCGTCGGCGCCCGCCTTGAAGCCCTTGAGCTTGTCTTCAAGCGTGTCTCGCGCCGTCAGCATGAGCACGGGCGTTTCTACCTTGGCATCCGCTCGCAGCTTCTGACAGAAGCTCAGGCCATCCATCCCGGGAAGCATCAGGTCCAGCACTATGACGTCGAACGGACTCGTCAGTGCCAGGTGCATCGCGCTGATGCCGTCATAGGCAAAATCCAGAATGAAGCGATGCTTTTCAAGATACGTGGCAATGTTCTCGCAAATGTCACGGTTGTCTTCGACAATCAACGCTCTAATCGGCGCCGCACCAAGTGAGTGTCCCATCTGCTGCCCTCCTTGTCAGGCACGGTTTGCCAAGCCCGGTTTACCAAGCATAGTCGAGGCGCAAACCAATCAACGGCTCGGCTTCGTTGTCGTCTTCCACCAGAACGCCTCTGCGGTAGTCAAACTCGGTGTCGTCGCTCGACGATGCTGCCGTGGCGTTGATGACATCGAGAAAGGCGGTGACATCCAGTGGGCCAAATGCACGGCGATAGTCTACGCGAACGTTTACCAGGCCATAACTGTCTTTGCGACCGACATTGCGCTCGGTGATCTCTCTCGAGAAGCGCAGGGGTTGCCCGGCTCCCAACACGTTTGCGTGAACAATGAATTTGTCGTCCGGCCTGCCGGAAAGGTATTTGTAGCGCCCGGCTACCTTCCATCGGTCGCTGATTTCCCAGGTCAGTCCGAGAGTGGAAACATGCTCGCGGCTGAATGTGGCGGCGACATCACCGCGACCATCTTTCCGGTCGACGACGGCATCGTTGTAGGAATAGGTGGCGGTTGCATAGAGGCCTTCGCGAAGCGTGCCATTCGCTACGACATCGACGCCATACGATGTGCCGTCGCCAATGTTGGCGAACGTTCGGCTTGCCCGATCAAGGTCTACCACGAGATTGTCGAGGGCTTGATAGTAGGCTTCCGTCAACACCGACCAGGTGTTGTTCGGGGAATATTCGAAGCCGACACTGCTGTGCGTGATCTCTTCGGTTTCCAGGGTGTTCGACGCATTGGCGGCAAGGTCCAGAAACCGTGGTGACTGGTGAAAGAGCCCTGCGGTCGCAAAATATCGGAACCCTCCGGCTGGCCTCCAGTTGACGCTGAATCTGGGCGACGCGACGCTTTGGTCCGCGAAGCCGTCCCGTTCGAAGCGCAGGCCTGTGCGAATGTCCCAGTCGCCGCGCTCAAACACTTGATCGACGTAGCCTGCATAGTTCGTTTCTTTCTTGCTCAGGATGGAGTTGATCCTTGCGGGAGTCAGCACAATGAAGCGCTGAGCGGGGTCTGCTCTGAAATCCTTTGTGCCGTAGACATAGCGGTTCCAGTTGCCATCCAGCACGGTGTTGTAGTCCAGTTCAATCTGCGTGGCGTGAATGCCGGCACTGAACAGGCCCCATCGATTCAGTGTCTCGAAGTCACTGCGCCAGCCTGTCTCTTTCTCATCTTCACCGATGGTGATGATGTCTTCCCGCACGGGGAAACTGGACGCGGGCGACCCTGCAGGCACGAGATCATGAAATGCTTCTCCCTCTGAACTGATCTTGTCGCTTGTGCGGTAATACACCTTGTTGGTCCAGACAGCGTTTTCGCCGAGCAATGAGCGCAATGTAAAACCGTAAAGATCACTGTCCTGTTTGAAATCCAGCAGCGCAGCGTCCTGGAAGTTGGGCGACTCGAACACGTGGGTCACGCCGCGCGTGTAGTCTTCGCTGGTATCCATCAACAGCACTTCGAGCGTGTTGTTCTGGTCGATGGGGATGACCGACTTGACGATGACGTCACTCAGGACAGGCTCGCCAATGTCCAGCTCTTCGATGTCTTCAAAAAAGGCGCCGAAATCGAGCTTTCGAGCAGAAACGAGCAAGGTGGAGTTCTCCGTGATACCGGCAGGGCCGTCGTAACCCACTTCAGTACCCGCCAGGTCGAGGCGCAGACTGGCTGAGGGGCTTGGGTTGCCATCGGCAACTTCCAGTTTGAGCAGCGATGCAGCACGGCCGCCATAGGCCGGCCCCCACCCACCCGGTGAGAACTCGGCACCACTGATAACGTTGGGGGCGAATATCGAGAAGCGGCCGCCGCCACCGACATCTTCGTCTTCCCCCAGCGTCGCATCAAAATGCACCACTTTGTCGAAGGGGAAGTCATCCACGAACAGCAGATTGTCTCTCGGGCCACGGCCGCGCACGCTGAAGCTCGCGAACTCCCCCGTGGAGGCAAGGCCTGGCAAGCCGTCAAGCGAGAGCAGCGGATCTGCGCCACCGCCAACAGCACTTCTCAATGCCTCTCTGTCGAGATAGGTGCTGGATGCTGAAGCAAACGAATCCGCTTGCCGTGCCCGCACCATCACTTCTTCAATCGCCTGTTGCCCAAGTTCGAATTCAATCTGGATATTCTTGCGCGTCTCCACGCGGATGCTCGGCTCGTACGACGTCGCGAACCCGCCCTTGGCGACACTCACCGTGTAGAGGCCGGGGTCAAGCTGTTCCACGACACTGCGACCTTGCGTGTCGGTTTCAGCAGAGCGCGTGGCGTTGGTGTCCCGCTCCGTGAGGGTGATCTGCGCGTCCGGGAGCGGCCGGTCAGTAATCTGATCTTTGACAATGACAGTCAGCGCGCCGGGTGCCTCTGCTGCCTGGGTAACAAGTGGAAAACCAATCAAGAGCACCGACAGCGTCAACCACGATAACTGCCACACGTGCCTGCTTGCATTGCTCAATTGCCTGCTCATTTTGCCCTTCCTCCAGGAATCGACCGAATTTAGTTGATGGAACGCTAGGAGGTTAGCAACGCGGATGTGACTGAAATGTCGCCGTGTTGTGAAGGGGATATGGCGGATTCGTCACTATGCGCTGACGCAGAAGCCCGATGACACACCCAGCCACCACGACCCAGCTGCAGCAGGTTGCCAAAGTCCCAAAGTGGGACTACCATTTCCCAATGCGAGTAATAGCGCTCTCAACACTGAAGGCCTTCTGGGCGAATCATCCAGAACATGACGATGCCAGAGAGCCCGTGCTCGCGTGGTACCGCCATGGGGTTCTACCCCGATAACTGGAATTCGTTCTCGCTCAATGCGCTCAAAGTGTTTGATGATTTCAGAGAGCTGATCTTCGAATCTGGTTGCTAAGAACTGATTAGATAACGATATTCCGCTGACCTGCTTCGCACGATCGCGCAAAAATACACCCAAGCCTTGGCTAATCGACCCGCCGCGACCAGTCACATAAAAGATTTCGTTAATCATTTTAATGCTCTTCGTTAACTGATCTGCGCGAGTGTATCGCAGCCGGATGGTGTAGATGGTGGCAGGCCCCCGATATTCTAGACACCTGCCAGCATCATAAGCTGCTGCTCTTCGAACTCCCCTCGTGCACGCTGGAGGACTAATTAGGGACATGCCGCAGCACTTAAACCTGCCTAGACAATAAAGCCCACCCCACAAAATAAAAATACTACCCCCCTATTTTGATGCCAGAGGTGACGGGGGGTATCCCATAAACGAAGCTGAAACCAGAAGGTGCAAAATTACACATCGTTCGAGTGGAATAGTATGTATACACACCAGATGGTACCAAACTGAAAAAAGGGGGTTACCCGGGTGGGTGGGGTCTGAGTTTGGAGATTTTGGAATGATGTGTCTGTGGGGGGCTTACGATGGCGGAACAGGTGCGGTGCTGATACGGATTTTTATGTAGGCCTAAAGCGCTACTAGATATAATGCCATGAACCGCTGAGCCGAAAACTAGTTGTGGGTAGCGTTGAGGGTATGATCAGCTACCAACTTATTTATTTATTTATTTTCAATAACTTACGATACAAAATGGCGGAGAGAGAGGGATTCGAACCCTCGATGAGTTTTACCCCATACGCCCTTAGCAGGGGCGCGCCTTCAGCCACTCGGCCATCTCTCCAAATTCGCGCGCAATGATACCATACATCCGAGAAATTGGCAGAGGCCAAGGGGATTATTTGCTTATGCGTTTCCGTCCGTGTCAGTGCCGCCCGCATCTTTTTCTTTCTGAATGCGCTGGTAAATTTCTTCGCGATGCACTGCTACATCTTTTGGTGCATTGACACCAATTCTTACCTGATTTCCTTTGACGCCCAGCACAGTCACTGTGACATCATCGCCAACCATCAACGTTTCACCTATGCGGCGAGTCAAAATCAACATGCTACCTCTCCTTTCCGACTCTCAATGTCCTTGTCGTTTCACTATCGCAGGCAGTTCTACGCGCGAAGCAAAAAACAAATACTGACGTGCTAATTCAAAATGCTTTCTCGCCCTCAAATTATTTTTTTAAAACCTTGTCACAAGATGGCGAAAGCGGGTTTTTGAACACAGTCTTGCAGTGCTGCACCTAAATCGGCGTTTCAAACCGACCAGCACAACAGGCACAAGGAGGAGAGTCTCCGGCGTTACTCAGCCCTTGCTTTCTTCTCCCAAGCCAAACGCACTGTGCAGTGATCGCACAGCAAGTTCCAGATATTTCTCATCGATCACCACAGAAATCTTGATCTCTGAGGTAGTGATGATCTGGATGTTAATCGATTCGTCGGCCAGCGTCTTGAACATCTTGCTGGCAATACCGGCGTGGGAGCGCATTCCAACACCCACCAGCGATATCTTGGCGATCTTGGTGTCCAGAGACACATCTCTAGCTTTCACTTCAGACGCAATCCTGCCGATGATCTGACGGGTTTGTTCCGCGTCTGCACGCTTGACCGTAAAAGTAATATCGGTAGTGCCATCAGCAGACACGTTCTGCACGATTACGTCCACTTCGATTCCTGCATCACTCACAGGACCGATGACGCGATAGGCAATTCCGGGGACATCTGGCACTCCGGAGACAGTGATTTTTGCCTCATCTCTCGTAAAGGCGATACCCGAGATAATTGGAGCTTCCATTTCTGTTTCTTCCTCTAAACTGATTAAAGTACCGGGGTCTTCTTCAAAGCTGGACAGCACGCGCAACGGCACTTTGTACTTGCCTGCAAATTCCACTGATCTGATCTGCAGCACTTTGGCTCCCAGACTTGCCAACTCCAGCATCTCCTCAAACGTTATACTGCGTAACAGTCTGGCGTCTTCAACGACACGTGGATCAGTTGTGTATACGCCTTTCACGTCAGTATAGATCTGACACTCATCCGCCTTCAGAGCTGCAGCCAGAGCCACCGCAGAGGTGTCTGAACCGCCGCGCCCCAAGGTGGTGATATTGCCTTCTTCGTCAGTTCCCTGAAATCCAGCGACTACTACGACACGGCCCAGAGACAACTCATGACGAATCCTCTTGTCGTCGATCTCTCGAATACGGGCGCGGGTATGCGCCTCATCGGTCAGAATTCTGACCTGTCCACCGGTAAAGGAGCGGGCGTCACAGCCACGTTTCTGCAGAGCGATACTGAGAAGAGCAATTGTCACCTGCTCCCCTGTCGACAGAATGACGTCCAACTCACGAGGGGACGGCTGTGGGTCGATGTCATGGGCGAGTCCCAGCAGCCTGTTCGTCTCACCGCTCATTGCAGAGACTACTACCACAATGTCGTGCCCCTGATTGCGATAAGAGATGATCTTGTCGGCTACGGATTCGATTCTTGCCGTGGAACCTACTGATGTTCCACCAAATTTTTGAACGTATAGTGCCATTTTTTCTACATGGAATTAAAACGGGTGCAAATTAAACAAAATTGCCGTTTGTATTGCAATCGATATTTAGGGAGCCCCCTGAGCCTCCCTCCCTGTCACAAGATGTTACAGCCTTGCTTCCAACCATTCCCTTATCGAGGCCAGCGCCGCGGGCAATGCCACAAGATCGCTGCCACCTGCCATCGCCATATCGGCTCTGCCACCACCCTTGCCGCCGATCTGCGTTGCAACCATGTTGACCAGATCTCCGGCCCTCACGCTCTCCACCAGATCCTTGCTGACACCGGCAACAATGCTGACCTTGTCATCTTCGATACTCGCCAGCACCACTACCGATGACCCGAGTTTATTCTTCAACTGGTCCACAGTGTCACGCAATGTTTTTGCATTGAAGCCGTCCACTGTCTTTACCAGCAAACTGGCGCCTTTCACAGTGACCGTCTCACTGGCGATGTCGCTTCCCGCGGCTCCTGCGAGTTTCACCTTCAACTGCTCAACTTCTCGTTCGAGAGCCCGGTTGCTGGTCATCATCTGCTGAACCTTTTCCAACAGACTGTCCTGATTCGCTTTCGCCACTTCACACAGTTGCTTCAGCAGAATTTCCTGACGCTCGATAATCGCAAGCGCGCCCAACCCGGTGACGGCCTCGATGCGGCGAACGCCGGCGGCAATGCCAGATTCGCTGACGAACTTGAAGAGCCCGATGTCTCCGGTGCGATCCACGTGGGTACCACCACACAGTTCGGTCGAGAAGTCGCCCATGCTGATCACTCTGACTTCGTCCCCGTACTTCTCTCCGAAAAGCGCCATGGCGCCTTTATTCATCGCCTGCTCGATATCCATCACATCCTTGGACACCTTGCTGTTGCGGAGAATCTCGGCATTCACCAATTCTTCAATCTGACTCAGTTCTTGCGTGGATATCGGCGCGTGATGAGAAAAATCGAAACGCAGACGATCGGCATTAACCAGCGATCCTTTCTGCATGACGTGAGTTCCGAGCACTTTGCGCAGTGCCGCATGCAGCAGATGCGTGGCCGAATGGTTCAAGGCTATCGCCGCGCGATTATCTGCAGCCACCTTCGCCGCCACCTGATCACCCACCTTCAGTGTGCCAACAAGCAACCGCCCTTTGTGGATGAAGTGCTCACCTTGCTTCTGCGTATCGACGATTTCAAACAGCGCCTCGTTGGCTGCACCCTTGTTGATCTCGATTACACCCTTGTCGCCAACCTGACCACCCGACTCGGCATAGAACGGGCTGCTGTTGAGAATCAGCAGGGCATCGCCCTGTCCGGCTATTTCGCTGACCTGCTGACCTGCGCGATAGATCGCCAGCACCTGCGCCTGATCGACCAGCTGCTCATAGCCGGTAAAGCGGGTTCCCTGCTCCAGATTGATTACCAGCTTCTCCACGGCATTGAAATGACTGGCAGCACGAGCTTGTTGTTTCTGAACCGCCATTGCGCGATCAAATCCAGCCATGTCCAGCGTCAATGCCTGCTCCCGCGCCACGTCGGCGGTCAGGTCTACTGGGAAACCAAATGTGTCATACAACTTGAAGACTGTATCGCCGGGGATCTCCGAGCCATTCAGCTCCGCAATCGCTTGTTTGAGAATCGCCATGCCGTTCTCAAGCGTACGGGCAAACTGTTGCTCTTCTTCGCGCAGCACTCGCTCTACAAATTCCTGCCGCGACCTCAGCTCGGGGTATGCTTCCCCCATCTGCTGGACCAGCGCATTCACTAATCGATAGAAGAATATGTCCTTCACGCCCAGCTGATAGCCGTGACGCACGGCGCGACGAATAATACGGCGCAACACATAACCGCGCCCTTCGTTGGACGGCAGTACGCCATCGGCTACCAGAAACGAGCAGGAACGAATGTGGTCGGCAATGACACGCAGAGAGGTGTTGCTGGTATCTGTCGTGCCGGTGATTTCGGCAGCAGCACGCAGAATGCCCTGAAATAGATCGATTTCGTAATTGCTGTGGACATGTTGCAGCACTGCTGCCAGACGCTCCAGCCCCATACCGGTATCTACCGAAGGCTTGGGCAGTCGCACCAGGGCCCCGTCAGGCTGACGGTCGAACTGCATGAACACGAGATTCCAGATCTCGATATAACGATCGCCGTCATCATCGGGGCTGCCAGGCGGACCGCCTGCCACTTCCGGGCCGTGGTCATAGAATATTTCGGTACACGGACCGCAAGGTCCGGTGTCACCCATAGCCCAGAAATTGTCTTTCTCACCCAGACGTGACAGCCGTTTTGGATCGATCCCCACTTCGTTGACCCAGATGGCAGCAGCCTCATCGTCCTCATGGAAGACCGTGACCCACAGCTTGTCGGCTGGCAATTGCAGCTCCTTGGTCAGAAACTCCCACGCAAAGCGAATGGCGTCCCGTTTGAAGTAGTCACCAAAACTGAAGTTGCCCAGCATCTCGAAGAACGTGTGGTGACGTGCGGTGTAACCGACATTCTCCAGATCGTTGTGCTTGCCGCCAGCGCGCACACAACGCTGAGACGTCGTCGCACGGTTGTAGGAGCGCACCTCATTGCCGAGAAAAAGATCCTTGAACTGCACCATGCCCGCGTTGGTAAACAACAGCGTCGGGTCATTGGCAGGCACTAGTGAACTGCTCGCCACGATCTGGTGACCCTGAGCATTAAAATAGTTTAGAAACTTCTGGCGAATCTCAGCAATTTTCATCAAATCTTCCAAGGGCAATGTAAGGACAGCGTATTGATACAAAAAACGGCCTGCAAGCCGCGCACATGGGGCGTTTCAGCTCGATGCAGGATTCAGAATTATAACCCTAACAGCCCCTCTTTGCAGATCAATCTTCCGTGATATTCAACCTGCCGTCGGTGGACTGCAGGATAGCGATTGGCCGGGTTTTCGGAAAGTGGGCAAGGACGATCGTGGTGATGATGAGCAACGGCACGCATAAAAACATGCCAGGCACACCCCAGATCGCTCCCCACAGGGCGAGATTGAACAAAATCACTACCGGGCTGAGGTTTAGAGACTGACCGGTGATGCGAGGTTCCAGAATATTGCCGATGAGGACTTGAAATGAGGTGATGCCGATCAGAACAGTAAAAAACAGACCGAAGCCATCATTCGACTGCGCCAGCGCCATCAACGACGGAAAGATTGTCGCCACAATGGAGCCAATGGTAGGGATGAAATTAAGCAGGAAAATCAGCAACGCCCAGATCTCCGCAAAATTGACGCCGAGGTTGCGCAGCAGGATGTAGCTCAGGATTCCGGTAGTCGCACTGGCGAGAAATTTGATGCTGATGTACTTCTGTATGTCGCCCTTTATCTGCGTCAGTATCCCCACAACTCTCCGTTCCTTCTGGGGGTCGTTGATCAGCGCCGTCAGCTTGCGACTGAAATTGCCCTGCTCGAAAAGCAGGAAGCCGACATAAATGACGATCAGGGTGCTGTCTCTTGCCAGGCTTGTGAACGAGACAGCGACTGAAGCGAGAATTGCTGAAAGATCGAGCCTCGTGGTCACCGTATCGATGAAGCCCTCCACCGGCAAGTATTCTGCAAATGGCAAACGCTCCCAGAGTGCCCGCAGATTGGCCTCGTAATCTATCGTCACGCTGGTCAGGTCGTTCAGACTGATGCGGATG
Organism: uncultured Gammaproteobacteria bacterium; assembly: GCA_903876785.1. Lineage (GTDB taxonomy): Bacteria > Pseudomonadota > Gammaproteobacteria > Pseudomonadales > Pseudohongiellaceae > UBA5078. The sequence continues at coordinate 5,732 of CAIRBI010000285.1, read as the reverse complement.
AAACGGACAATCTCAGAAATGGTTGCCACGAAAGTCAAAATGGAGGCGGCAAAGCACATGATCCGAGGCAGCACGAGCGTTCCGATCCGAAGACGCGCAAAGCCACTGGCCAAAAGGTTGATCAGGTACCAGAAGGCGATGGCGATCACCAGAGGCAGCAGCAGATCCTTGGCGACGATCAGAAACGTGAAGACCAGACTGGTTATCAGCAGCATCATGCCAAATTTGAGCAGCTTCATAGCGTTCTCAGTTCTTTGTCATCAAAGCCAACGCCATTATGATTCGCTAGATATTGGCAAACATGTCGATTACGGTGGCTGGCGTCAGTATCTGCGGCAGTATGACAGGATCTCTGCCCGCCCCGGGGTAAAGGACATACAACGGCACGCTTGGTCGATTGAAGCTGTCCAGTACTGCACTGATTTCGGGGTCCTGATTTGTCCAATCTCCTTTCAGATAGGTAATGTTGTTGTCACGCATCGACTGCAGGACGCTATCGGCGCTGAGAGTAGTCTGCTCATTCGCCAGACAGGTAATGCACCAGGCAGCCGTCATGTTGATAAACACGGGCTGACCTGCAGACTGCAATTCAGCCAGACGCGCTGCCGAAAACGGTTCGAAATAGTCTGCGCTAAACTCGTCTCCCGCTGCTGTAGCGACTCTCTCGGCTGGCGCCTGCACAGCCAGAAGCGGCGATTGCAAGGCATAGAAGGCAATCAATATCGCCACCGCGGCCATCACGGCATTGGCGTTACGCCAGAAAGCTCCTGCAACGGTGCGCTTCTGAAGAAGCCAGAGCCCGAAGGCCAGCAAGAGACAAGCACCCACCACGATGGCCATGCCGTTGACACCTACCTGCATACCGAGCACCCACAACAGCCACAACACGGTGGCATACATGGGAAAGGCCATGAACTCTTTGAAGGTGTTCATCCAGGCACCCGGCTTGGGCATATGGCCCAGCAGCGCAGGACTGAATGACAAAATCAGGAACGGCAGAGCCATGCCCAATCCGAGGAAGAAGAACACCACCATTGCCACCAGCCAGGACTGCGACAATGCAAACCCCAGCGCTGCCCCCATGAAGGGTGCCGTGCATGGACTGGCGACAGCAGTGGCCAGTACCCCAGTGAAGAATGAGCCCTTGTAGCCGGATTTATTGGCCAGACTACTGCCGACACCCATCATGCCGGACCCAAATTCATACACACCGGACAGACTCAGCCCTATGGTGAAGAACAAGTAGATCAAAATGGCAACAAACCACGGCGACTGCAACTGGAACGCCCACCCCACGGCCTCCCCTCCGGCTCGCAGCGCCAGCAATATCGAGGCCAGCAGCATGAAGGTGACGACAATGCCGGCCGTGTAGGCCAAACCATGCAGGCGCTGCTCGCTGTTCCCAACCTGAGCCTTCGATGCGAAACTCAGGACCTTGAGAGAGAGCACTGGGAAGACGCAGGGCATGAGATTCAGAATGAGTCCGCCCGCCAGCGCCATGAAGATAACCGACAGCAACCCCGCCCCCCCCTGTCCTGCGTCCATTCCGGGACCGGCATCCGCATTGGCCGCAAGTGCCGAGATAGAACTGATATTCTCGGCTGTCGCCGGGACAGCCTCCAGCAGATAGCCGTGCATCTGGCCACTTGCATCGGCAACTGACAGAAGCCCTGGAATCCTGTCTCCCTCTACCAGCAGACGACGTGCCTGCTCATGGGTAATCTGCACCAGATTGGGAGTGATACTGACATCGCGCAGCGGCCCTGGCTTGAGGATGCGCTTGCTCTCCGGGAAGAACCAGACGTCTGAGGCGCCGTCGAACACCGCACCAGCGGATTGGAACGACAGACTGATACGCTCGCCGGCAATGGCAAACAGCGCCTGAACATCATGATCGGCAAGCGGGAGGTTGGCGCGCGTATCTGCAAACGCCTGCGTCCAGCGCGTATCGGCGACGAGGGTGGCGCCCTGCACCGGCAGAGACAGGCTCAGCGTCGCCTCGCCTAATAGACAAATTTCATCGCAGACCTGCCATTCGGCGAATACCGAGGCATCAAAGGTCTGGCCCTGCAAGTTTGCTGGGACTTCAACTGCCACCGGCAGGAATATCTCGTCCTCGTACGAAAACGTGACCAAATCTGAACCGGGAAATGGCAGCCAGGTTGGTGTGGGAAATTGCAATTCGCCGGCAACAACGCCTGCGGGCAATTGCCAGTTGCTCAGGCGGGTTGCATCGCCGCTATCGCCCTGCCAGCGTGAGTAGGTGTGCCAGTGCTCTGTCGGAGTCAGTCGCAATGCCAGCCACAGTGTCTGACCCGGCACAACATTGGTACTCTCGGAGATCAGCTCAACTTCAATCTCTTCGCCTTTGAACGGCTCGGCATAGCCGAGCGCCGGGAGCAACGCGAGCAATCCCAGAATCAAAAGCCTACGAACTGACTTGCGCATGAACTGTCCTCCTGATCGTTGAATCTCGCCATACCCTTATGTCGCATAATTCACCTACGCCTGCATTCTACCCTCGCTGCCAGTCGTCTGCCGCGCAGAGATGTCATAAAAAGTGACATTTCGCACCATCAGCGGGCATCGCGAGTGTGGATTCAACAGGGTTCGATATGCTCCACCAGCAACTGCAGGTTACGCTGGCCGCGGAATTCGTTGATATCCAATCGGTAAACCAGGCGCACCTGCCGCACGCCATCGTCAGGCCAGCAACTTCTGTCGACGTTGAAGGCAATGGCGTCCAGCAATAACCCCGCATCTGCAGGCGGCGACAATACCATCTTCAGATGGCTGTCTCCCAGCAGGCGTTGCTGCACCACTTTGAACACTCCGTCGAAATTCGGTTCGGGGAAATTCTGCCCCCATGGTCCGGCGTCACGGAGCGTCTGCGCGGTTTCTATATTGAACTCCTTGCCGCCTATCTCTCCGTCCGTTGCAATTCTGGCTTGCAAGTCGTCTTCATTCAACAGAGCCGCTACCTCGGCGGTAAATGCAGCGGTGAAGCGATCATAGTCACATTTCCTGAGCGTCAAACCCGCCGCCATCGCGTGGCCACCGAAGCGTGTCACCAGCCCGGGATTACGGGTGGCGACGGTATCGAGCACATCGCGAATATGCAGCCCCGGAATCGAGCGCGCGGAGCCTTTGATCTCGACTTCACCAGCGCCCGTTACCCCGGCATCGGCAAAGGCAATGACCGGGCGATGCAGCTTTTCCTTGATTCTGGCAGCGAGAATACCGATCACCCCTTGATGCCAGTCCGGCTGATAAATGCACACCCCGGCTGGAACAGCTTGCTCATCGAAACGCAGTGCGTCGAGATCGCTGAGGGCCTGATCGCGCATCTCCCCTTCAATACCCTTGCGTTGCTGATTCATGGCATCCAGCTCGATAGCCATCGCGGTAGCGGTCGTTGGGTTGTCGCTGAGCAGGCATTCGATGCCCAGCCCCATATCATCCAGGCGACCGGCAGCATTCAGGCGCGGCCCCACTGCAAAGCCCAGATCGCTGGCAACCAGTGTCTCGCGGCGGCGCTTGCCGATCTCCAGCAACGCCATGATACCCGCGCAGGCACGCCCCTGCCGGATGCGCTTCAACCCTTCATTGACGAGGATGCGATTATTGCGGTCCAGCCCTACGACGTCCGCGACTGTACCCAGCGCCACCAGATCCAGATACGCCGCCATGTTCGGTTCGGGCAACTTCCGTGACTCGAACCAACCCTTTTCCCGCAAATAGCTTCGCAGCGACGCCAGCAGGTAAAACACCACGCCAACTCCCGCCAGTGACTTGCTGGGAAAAGGGCAGCCTGGCTGATTGGGATTCACGATGGCATCAGCGGCGGGCAACTCGCGACCCGGCAGATGATGATCGGTGATCAACACCCGCATGCCGAGCTTCTGCGCCGCACGAACTCCGTCGATGCTGGATATGCCATTGTCCACGGTGATGAGTAAATCCGGCGAGCGCTGCGCAGCCAGAGCAACGATCTCGGGCGTCAGACCATAACCGTATTCGAAGCGATTGGGGACGATGTAATCCACATGCTCAAAGCCCATGGCCCGCAAAGCTCGCACCGCAAGCGCACAGCTGGTGGCCCCATCGGCATCGAAGTCCGCAATGATCAGCACCCGCCCCTGTCGTAACAGCTCCTCATGCAGAAGACGCACAGCTGTCTCCAGTCCCAGCAGTTGTTCGGGGGGATGCAGAAGGCGTAGATCGAGGGCCAGTTCGTTGTCAGTGAACACATTGCGGGCGGAAAGAATGCGTTGCAGCAGCGCCGGCACGCGCGGAGAAAACTCTCCTTCGCGCACCGGCACTCTGCGATATATCAGGGGCATCACAGATGTGACTGAACGTAGCCGGTCACCGCCGACAAGGCATTGTCGAGCACCGTGTAACGCTCTTCTCGCTCGAAGAGGTCGCGCATATGTTCCGGTAACGCAGGCGCGTCCAATCCAGCCCGGGTGACGGCATCGGCAAATTTCACCGGATGTGCAGTCGCAAGTGTAATCATCGGAACAGAGTGGTCAGCGTTACATTCGCGCGCGGCCTTCACGCCGACTGCCGTGTGCGGATCGATCAGGAATGCCGCTTCCTCATAGACCTGGCGGATCACCCCACAGGTGACATCATCACTGACTGCTGCACTCGCAAACTCCTTTTGAGCTTGCTGCCAGCGAACCGGGGCGATGCTGTGATTCGCATCGCCGGAAGCAGTCATGAACTGCGCCAGCGCCTTGCCATCGCGGCCAAAAAGATCAAACAGATAGCGCTCAAAGTTGCTCGACACCATGATGTCCATGCTGGGAGACAGCGTGTGCTTGAGTGCTGATTGCGAATACTCATTGCGATGCATGAAGCGGTGCAGGATGTCGTTGCTGTTGGTAGCGATGATGAGCTGCCTGACGGGCAAGCCCATCTGCCGCGCCAGGTAACCCGCATAGATGTCTCCGAAATTGCCGGTGGGCACGGAGAAGGAGACTTCGCGATGTGGGCCACCCAGCTGCAAGGAGGCGTAAAAGTAATAGACAATCTGAGCCATGATTCTGGCCCAGTTGATGGAGTTCACTGCGACGAGTTGACGACCTTCCGGCAGAAAGGATTGGTCACCAAACGCGGCCTTCACGATGCGCTGACAATCGTCAAAATTGCCACGTACGGCGATGTTGTGAACATTGTCTCCAGGCACGGTCGTCATCTGCCGACGCTGCACTTCGGAAACACGTTCATAGGGATGCAGAATGAAGATGTCGACATTCTCGCAGTGACGACAACCTTCCAATGCGGCGGAGCCTGTGTCACCCGACGTCGCTCCGAGAATCACTACCTTCTGATTATTTCTGGTCAGCACGAAGTCCAGCAGGTGTCCCAGTAATTGCAGCGCAAAATCCTTGAATGCCAGGGTTGGACCGCAGTACAACTCCATCACCCATTCATTGGCCCCGAGCATACGTAAGGGCGCAACCGCCTTGTGCGAAAAACTTGCGTAGCTCTTGTCGATTAGTTCCTTGAGCGTGGCCTCCGGAATCGCTCCGTCGACAAATGGACTGATTATCTTCAGAGCCAGTTCCGCGTAGCTGAGTCCTGCCCACTTTGCAATTTCCTCACGGGAATAATGCGGCAGCGTTTCGGGAACGTAGAGCCCGCCGTCCGGTGCCAGACCAGTCAACAATACCTGTTCAAAACTCTGGGCAGGTGACTGGCCACGTGTGCTGATATATTTCATT
>CAIRBI010000284.1 GCA_903876785.1 uncultured Gammaproteobacteria bacterium | reverse complement strand
GGAAGCAACGTCCGTAGCCGATGGCTCCTCGGCCAGAGCCTGGGTCGACTCAGAGGATGTGCTGGCGGTTCCCTATGACATGCCAATTCCCGGTTTTCGCAACAACACGGTCAATACCTTGCGTCTGTGGCGCTCCATGGCCACCGAAGATTTCAATCTGAGTGAGTTCAACGCCGGCGGTTATGCCGAGGCGGTGGCGGCCAAGAACCAGGCGGAGCAGATTTCGATGGTGCTCTATCCCAATGACGTCAGCGAGAATGGCAAAGTCCTGCGTTTGCGACAGCAGTACTTCCTGTCCTCCGCCAGTCTGCAGGACGTGCTGGCGCGCTGGTTGTTGCGCAATGGCAGCGATTTTGCGGACTTCTCCGCCTACAACTGTTTTCAGCTCAACGACACCCATCCGTCGATCGCCGTCGCCGAACTGATGCACTTGCTGATTGATGAGCACGGACTGCATTGGGACGAAGCGTGGCACATCACCACCGCGACCATGGCGTACACCAATCACACGTTGTTGCCGGAGGCTCTGGAGCGCTGGCCGGTGCGCATGTTCCGCAAGATGCTGCCGCGCATTCTGGAGATCATCTTCGAGATCAATGCCCGTTTTCTGGCGGAAGTGTCGGCGCGCTGGCCTGGCGATATGCAGAAGCAGCGGGAGCTGTCGTTGATCGAGGAGGGGCCAGATCCGCATGTGCGCATGGCGCATCTGGCGATTGTCGGGAGCTTCTCTGTGAACGGAGTCGCCCAGTTGCATACTGATTTGCTCAAAGAGGGGCTGTTTCAGAATTTTTACGCACTGTGGCCGTTCAAGTTCAACAACAAGACCAACGGCGTAACACCACGGCGCTGGCTGGCCTTCTGCAATCCGCGGCTGGCGAAACTGATCAGTGCCACCATCGGGGAGCAGTGGTTGATTGACCTCGATCAGCTGGAGGCTCTCAAACCGCGTGCAGAGGATGCCGATTTCCGTGCTGCCTGGGGAGCCATCAAGATTGCGAACAAGAAGGCGCTGGCGAAGATGGTGCAGGAGTGCTGCGGGGTAGAGTTCGATACCACGATGCTTTTCGACGTGCAGGTCAAACGCATCCACGAGTACAAACGGCAACTGCTGAACGTGCTGCATGTGATACACCTCTACGAGCGCATCAAACGCGGCGATACGGCTGGCATGGTGCCACGTTGTGTCTTGATTGGTGGCAAGGCGGCGCCCGGCTATTTTATGGCCAAGCTGATCATCAAGCTGGTCAACAATGTCGCCGAGGTGATCAATCGCGATGCCGATGCCACACCCTGGTTGCGCGTTGCGTTCCTGCCGAATTACCGTGTCACCGCCATGGAAGTGATCTGCGCGGGAGCGGATCTCTCCGAGCAGATCTCTACGGCGGGCAAGGAGGCCTCCGGCACCGGCAACATGAAGTTCATGATGAATGGTGCGATCACCATCGGTACGCTGGACGGCGCCAATATCGAGATTCGCGACGCAGTGGGCGCGGAGAATTTCTTTCTGTTCGGCTTGCAGTCGCATGAGGTGGCCGAGGCGCGGCGGCACTATGATCCCGCACAGATAATCGCTGCCGATCGCAGTCTCGCCGCGGTGATGGCGATGCTGGAGGCAGGCGCGTTCAATGTCGACGAACCAGGATTATTTGCTCCGATTATTGACAGCATCCGCAATCCTCAGGATCAATGGTTGACGGCGGCTGATTTCGGCGGCTTTGTCGACGCCCAGCGGCGCGCGGGAGTGTTGTTTCAGGATCAGGAGCAGTGGCAGCGCGTCAGCGTCCTGAACACAGCTTCGAGCGGGCACTTTTCCAGTGACCGTACGATCCGCAGCTATGCAAAGGAGATCTGGCACTTGCCGCCACCGGCCGGCGCTTGAAGGTCATTCACAGTTGGTCTCATGACGAGGTGTTAACAATGGAATCAGGTCCGCGTTACGTCAGCAAACTTACCCGCAACACCTATGCTTTGATTCTGGCGGGCGGTCGTGGTTCGCGCCTGCACGAACTGACAGACTGGCGTGCCAAGCCAGCGCTGTTCTTTGGTGGCAAGTTTCGCATCATCGATTTCCCTCTCTCCAATTGCATCAATTCCGGTGTGCGGCGGGTTGGTGTGGTGACGCAATACAAGGCCCACTCACTGATCAAACACCTGGTGCGCGGCTGGGGTCATTTCAAGAAGGAACTGGGGGAGGGCGTCGAGATTCTGCCAGCCTCGCAGCGACAGTCTGACAACTGGTACATGGGCACGGCAGATGCGGTGTTTCAGAACATCGACATCATCCGCGGCGAGATCCCGGACTATGTAATGGTCCTCTCCGGTGATCACATCTACCGGCAGGACTATGGCGAGATGCTGGCCTTTCACGCCGAGCACGATGCCGACATGACGGTATCCTGCATGGAAGTGCCGTTGGAGGAGGCCGCGGGTAATTTCGGTGTGATGACTGTGGATCGCAATCATCGCATTCTCGGTTTTCAGGAAAAGCCGGCCGCGCCGCAGCCTGTGCCGGACAACCCCGAGCTGTGTCTGGCCTCCATGGGCAACTATGTCTTCAAGACCGAGTTCCTGTTTGAGCAACTGCGGAAAGACTCGAAAAACGCCGGCTCGGATCACGATTTTGGCAAGAACATCATTCCCTCGATCATTGCGGACCACAAGGTGTGCGCCTATCGCTTTGTCGATCCGGCTTCTGATCAGAAAGCTTACTGGCGTGATGTGGGCACTCTGGATTCTTACTGGCTGGCCAATATGGAACTCGTGGAACCTTCGCCGCCTTTGAACCTGTATGATCCGCGCTGGCCGATCTGGACCTTCCAGGAGCAGTTGCCACCGGCCAAGTTTGTGTTCGACGATGACGACAGGCGCGGCTGCGCGATCGATTCCATGGTGTCCGGTGGCTGTATTATTTCCGGCTCCACGGTGCGAAAATCATTGCTGTTTTCGAACGTGCGCATTCATTCCTACTCGTTGATCGAGCAGGCTGTGATACTGCCGGACGTGGTTATCCAGCGTCACTGCAAGTTGCGCAAGGTCATCATCGATCGCGGTTGCACTATCCCCGAGGGGAGCGTGATCGGCTACGACAAGAAGCAGGACGAAGAGAAGGGGTTTCGGGTGTCGCCAAAGGGCGTCACCCTGGTGACCCGCGAGATGCTGGGCCAGTCAGTCGGCGGTATTTGAGCCAGATATTTGAGAAAACACACACATGCACATAGCAATGATTGCCGCCGAGAACGGGGCATTGAGCGGCGGCAAGGTCGGTGGCATCGGGGATGTGATCCGCGATGTGCCACTGGCGCTGGCTGCACTTGGCCATAAGATATCGGTGCTGACGCCGGGCTACGGGGTGCTGGCCAAACTGAATCCATCCGTCCTGCTCGGGACTGTGACAGTCAATTTCTGCGGGCATCCCGAAGTTCTCGAAGTGTTCAAGGTTGAAGCGCGTCCCGACGCGACGACTTCTGCCAGGCGCGGCAAGGCCGGCAAGGCTGCGGGTGTCACGCATTATGTGCTGGAGCATCCACTGTTCAGCGCCTGTGGTGACGGCTCCATCTATTGCAATGATCACTACGGACCGTTTGCCACCGATGCGCACAAATTTGCGCTCTATTGTGTGGCTGTCTGTGAATTGCTGCGAACCGACAAGTTGGGCAGCGTGGATGTCCTGCATCTACACGACTGGCACGCCGCCCTGCTGGCAATTCTGCGTCGCTATGCCACTGCCTATCAGGCGCTGCGCAATATTCCCGTGGTGTACACCATTCACAATCTCTCGCTGCAGGGAGTTCGGCCACTCTCTGGTGATGGCTCCTCGCTGCACAGCTGGTTCCCCGATCTGGTGCCCGACCTCACCTGCATTCAGGACCCTCGTTATTGGGATTGCGTCAACCTGATGCGCGCCGGCATCCTGCTGGCGGATCGCGTGCACGCCGTATCACCGAGCTATGCCCGGGAGATTCTGGTGCCGACGGATCTGGCACACGGCTTCATTGGCGGCGAAGGATTGGAAGGT
>CAIRBI010000283.1 GCA_903876785.1 uncultured Gammaproteobacteria bacterium | reverse complement strand
CTGACACTGGAGCATCGCCGCCCGGGGGAGTGATGCTTGCCTGCCCGACCACCGCCTGCGCTATACTTGCGCCGTTTTTAATTTGAGGATGATTGCATGGAACGTCTGATTGAAAGCCTGATGCTCAAGGCCCGCTGGTTGCTGGCACCCATCTACCTGGGATTGAGTCTGGCGATGATTGCCCTGGTGGTGAAATTTTTCCAGGAAGCGGTGCATCTGCTTCTTCACATCTTCACCTCCTCTGAGGCTGAGGTAATTCTGGTCGTGCTGTCGCTGATCGACATCTCTCTGGTGGGTGGTCTGCTCGTGATGGTGATGATGAGCGGTTACGAGAACTTCGTTTCCGAACTGGATGCCACTGGCGACAGCGAGAAGCTGAACTGGCTCGGCAAAATGGACGCCTCGTCGCTGAAAATGAAGGTCGCGGCGAGCATCGTGGCGATCTCCTCAATTCACCTGCTGCGCATGTTCATGAATATCGACAACATCAATCCGGATCTGATGAAGTGGTACGTGATCGTGCATCTGACCTTTGTGGTCTCTGCCTTCGCGATGGGCGCGCTCGACAAGCTTACCCGCGACAGTCATTAATTCCCCGCTTGAGTGTGTCGTTTAATCAGCGCAGCAACAGCGGATTGCCGAAGCGTTCGAGGAACAGCCTGCCGATGGCGCGTGACCCGATATCGTTGAGGTGATTCTCGTCGCGGTACAGCGGGGTGCCATCGAGCACGGTCTGGCAGCGCTCCAGATCACAGATGGCCGCGCGTGGAATAATCCACTGCACCTCTGGGTAGCGACGCTGCACTGCCTGCTTGAACTGATTGAAATTCTGCAGGCGTTCGTTGACCTCGCTGATATCCACAGAGCAGTCCGTCATGTTCTTGAGCAGGCAGTAAGCGTAAGAGCTTGATGGCAGCTCCGGCGCATCCTCCAGCATCACCACCTTGTGCTGGCGTTGCAGCAGCCACTCGATGGCATTGAGGAAATACTGCTGAAACTCCGGATTCTCCAGGTAGGAGTTCCACCAGGCGCCCAGGAACACCGTCATCGGCCACTTGCTCAGGTACTCACCGAGCGCAACGTCACGCGCAATCTTGTCCTCGTCACCATCGAATGCGGTCGGAGCGTCCTCCGGTGTCAGGAAGGGTGTCGAGGCACCCGTGACCAGCAACGCTGATAGATTGGTGTCCTGTAACAAGACATCCAGAAACCCTGCCAACGACGTGGCGTGGGAATCCCCGATGAGAATGGCGTTGGGCATGCCCTCCTTCTCGACACCGATGCGGCACGCATCCGATTGATCGAAGTCGGCGCCGTCGGCCTTGAAGCACTCTCCGTAGAGATCACCCGCGTTGTTCTGCACGATGATGCGGTAGAGTTCGCGGCGCTCTTCGGAGATCCGGAAACTGAGATCATCGGCGATGCGAATCGTGGACTGGATCATCCAGATCAGCAGCAGGGGCAGCAGGATCAGCAGCGAGAAGGATTTCTGCAGGCTCCATGGCCGGTACCGATACCGATTCTCCACGTAATGAAAACTGAGCCAGGCCAGCAGAATAACCCCTGCGACCAGAAGCAGGCGCAGGGGCCAGGTCAACTCAATCAGCTGATAGTGCAGCAGCGCAACAGGGGGCCAGTGCCACAGATACAGCGAGTACGAAATGCCCCCGAGAAACACCATTGCCCGCACACTCAAGGCGCGTGCCACCCAGGTGTTCGAGTGCCGAATGCCTGTAAGCAGTATCAGCGCAGCGCCCAGTGTCGGCCACAGCGCGTTGTAACCTGGGAAATGATCATCACTTTGCAGCAGCCAGGCGGTGCCGATGATCAGCAGCAATCCGGTGAGAGCGAGAGCTTCGGCCACGCGGCTCGGCAGTCTGGGTAACCTGGCACCGAACAGCGCGACGCCTGCGCCCAGCAGCAGCTCAAAGGCGCGCGCAGGCAGCAGGTAGTAGGCGGCGCTGACATTGGTATTCGCAAGGTAGATGGATAAAACCAGAGTCGCCGTCCACAGCGTCGCAAAGATCCACACGGCACGTCTGTCCTTCAGAAACGGAAAACACACCGCCAGCAGAGTCGGCCACAACAGGTAGAACTGCTCCTCCACCGCCAGTGACCAGGTATGCAGCAATGACAAGGACTGCGCCTCTGGCGCGAAGTACTGGCTGAGCTCGTCGAAATAATAAAAGTTGCCGAGTCCCACCAAAGATGCGAGCCAGCTCTTGGCGAAGATGTAATAGTCCTCGTCGAGATAAAACGGTGAAATCATCAGGAAGGTGGCGGTCGACACCAGCAAGAACACCGGGACAAGTCGTCGAATGCGGCGCGCATAAAACTCACTCAGGCTGAAAGTGCCATCCGTCAGTGTTCGGCTCAGCAGTGCCGTGATCACGAACCCGGAGATGACGAAGAACACATCGACGCCAACGAAACCGCCGCTGATGCCGGGAAACTGGAAGTGGTAAAACATCACCAACAGGACGGCGAGTGCCCGGAGCCCCTCGATATCGGCGCGATAATTTTGCATGAAAACGCTAAGCAGCCTGGCGTAGGGCAATGAAAGAGACCGGCAAGCATAAGCGGCCTTGCGCTGACAGACAAGTTGTCGCGCAAGGTGTCTCTGCGACCCCGGCCTTGTTGTACTCGCTATCAATGTGCATGCTTTGATGATTAGATGCAGTCAGGCTGATCGCTGCCCCCGTTCTTTTTCATTAACCGCAGGGATACAACTCGCACAGGTAACACAGGGTAATGAGCAAACGCGCAGAAGATTTGCTGGAAAGTATCAGGACAATGGAGAAAGAACTGAAGGAGGAGATCAAGCGAATCAAGATCGAAACTTATGAGATTCGTGACCGCAGCATCAAGTTCAAAGATGAAGTGCGGGCGCATCATAAGTCTCAGCTGGTGCGGGTGTTTACCTATCTGCGCCATGCCAGGCTGCGCAATATCGCGACAGCGCCGATGATCTGGCTGTGCATTTTTCCTGCCTTGTTCATGGATCTGGTGGTGACGCTGTATCAACTGGTCTGCTTTCCGGTCTATGGCATCCCGAAGGTCAGGCGTGGTGATTACATCGTGATGGATCGCGGTTATCTGGCGTATCTGAATATCATCGAAAAGGCTAACTGCCTGTTCTGCGCCTATTTCAACGGTCTTGTCGGCTATGTGGCCGAGGTGGGGGGGCGCACCGAGCAGTACTGGTGTCCCATCAAGCATGCGTCGCGAGTAAAGAGTCAGCATAGCCGTTATGATCGCTTCACCGAGTTTGGTGACAGCAATCAGTTTCGAGCGAACTTCAAAACAATCAGAACCGATTTTTCAGACCTTGCCGAGCCGGACCAGCCCGGGTCTGTCCAGCCCAAATCTGATTGATGATTGGTGGAGACAGGTATCGATCAGTTTCGGTTGAGGGCACGTCCCAGGTGTGCTTAGCGCAGGCTGATGCTGCCGCCCTGCACGTTGACCGCGGCACCCAGACTGATACCTATGACATCCGGCACTATAATGGTCTGCTGTGCACCGTTATCCATGGCGATGACGACTTCGTACATCGTCCCGGAGCTGCGATTTCTCTCGATCGTGTTGCCGAGTACCGCGCCGCCGATAACCCCTGCCGCGGTGGCGATCGTATTACCTGAACCGCCTCCAACCTGATTGCCGGCCAGGCCGCCCGCAACCGCACCGATGGCCGCGCCGAGTCCTGTGCTGGTGCCCGCCTGCACCACTGGAGTGATCGAGCGGACGACGCCGCAAGTGGTGCATACAGGCGCTTGTACTGGAGCTAGTACTGGAGTTAGTGCGACAGGTGCAGGTATGGGGGCAACAACAGGTGCCGGAACGGGCTGGGTGACTGGAGCGCTCTCTGGCTGCGCAGGAGTCGCGGAGGTGGTAGTTGCCTGCTCCGGGGTGCAAGACGCCAGCGCAAGCAGCAAGACAAACCCGGCAGAGAGCGTGTGCAGCGATGAATTCAGTTTCATGGTATTTCCCTTTTGATAGCCGAAATCGGCAAATGATGATTTCCACAGAATTGATATGGTGATTCTAGCCCTATTGTGGAGTCCCGGCGATCTTTACCGCGCCATCCTGCGGAATCACTGACGGTCGAACCACATGCGCTGAAACACCCCGTCCTTGTGGATGACGAGATGCAGCAGCGCTGCGCCGATGTGACCAACGATCAGTGTCGCCAGCAGCAAGGCGAAAGCGCCATGAATCTCGAACAGTTGGGTGGCCAGAGCCTGATCCTCTGGCACCAGCGGCATTGCGGGGAGATCATAGCCTCCGAGAGTGATCAATGCCGGGAACGCCGTCACACCTGCCCAACCCAGCAGTGGCGTCAGCACCAGCAGCAGATAGAGCAGGTGATGCAGGGACTTGGCCGCCACGATCTGTCTGCGCGATAGTGTCGCGGGGTAGGGGGGGCTGTCATGACGCAGTTTGAAGCTGATGCGAATCACCATCAGCACCAGCACAGTGGCACCAATGGCCTTGTGCCAGGCATACAGCGTATTGGTGAGATCGTCGAAGATATTCATCTCTGCGCGCCCTGCCATCCAGATGCCGACCGGCACCAGCACGAATACAAGGGCGGCGACGAGCCAGTGCAGAATACGCGAGCCGCCTGCGTAGCGAAGACTCATTGACATGGTGTGCTCCTATGGTCGGATTGTTCTGCGTGAACGGTAGCAGCCGCTTATCAGCGCCACAAGAAAAAGAATACAATCGCGCCACGCCCGCGAGTTCACGGAAGCAGCACCTTCATGGAAACCAATATCTGCTCAGCCTTGTTGTGCAACCACGCCGGCGCCCGGCTGTCGTTGATCGCAGAAAGTTTTGCACGGCTTCTCGGTCGTCCACTGATAACCGAAGGGCAGGACCCCGCGCAGAGTTTGTGGACGTTGCCGCGCGTCATCCTGGCGCACGGCACGGAAGCTGATCCGCTGTTCTTTTACGGCAATCGCCTGGCCCTTGAGTTGTTCGAACTGTCCCCGGAACAATTGATTGCCATGCCCTCGCGTCTGTCGGCGGAACCTCTGCGACGTGAAGAGCGAGCCCGGCTTTTGGCGCGGGTTGCTGAAAATGGCTTTATCGATGACTATTCCGG
>CAIRBI010000282.1 GCA_903876785.1 uncultured Gammaproteobacteria bacterium | reverse complement strand
GTGAGCAGGTCCTTGTCCAGTGTGCGATCGAAGCGCACATGGCTGGCGTCGAAGCCCACGCGCAGAGGGCCGAGCGCGTAGTCACTGCCCAGCAGCAACTCCGGCAGGCGGTCATAGGGACGGTTCAGGTCGCTCGCGGAAATGAAGGGGTCGATGATGTCGATGCTCTGCACGCGGGTGCCTGCGTACCAGTTTGCCGAGCGGTAGTTGAGCTGGCCGCTGCGCTGCAGGTGCGTGCGGCTGGAGACGTTGAGGCCGCTGCTGCCGAGGTCATGGAAGTAGTCGACATCGCTGACGTCCTCGTAGTTGACCTGAGTGCTCCAGTTGTCTCCGATCGCGCCCTGATGTTCGAAGCCGGCGAACCAGCGGTTTTCTTCGGGCGGTGAGCTGGAGCCGGGGATGCTGGCGGTGGCGAAGTTGTAGCGGTTATCCCCGGGTAATGCGGACAGGCTCAGGGTGTTCATCGACCAGTCGGCGAGATAGCGGGCCTCGGCGCTGATCATCATGCCGCGGTCGGCGATGATGCGTGGGGTAAGCGTCGCGTCTGCCTGCGGGGCGATGTTGAAGTAGTAGGGCAGGGCGATATCGAGTCCGCCGTCGCTGGTGGAGCCGAGGCTCGGGGCCAGAAAACCGGACACGCGCTGGTCACCGAGCGGGAAGGGCACGGTGAAGGGGTAGTGGAATACCGGCACGTCTTTGATGCGCAGAGTCACGGCGGTGGCACTGCCGATGCCGGCCAGCGTGTCCAGCGTCATGCTGCGAGCCTGCAGCTTCCAGAATTCGTCGCCGGGTTCGCAGCGGCTGAATTCACCATTTTCGATGGCGAGCACTTCACCGGCGCTGTCATAGACAATCACGCTGGCGGCCCCGTGCACGCCGTACTGATGCAGAACGTAGTCGGCATTCTCGATGCGGTTGATGCTGTTGGCCTGGTCCATGAACGCGGCGTCACCGGTCAGCAGTACGCCTGGCTCGCGGAACACCACGTCGCCGGTCAGAGACACGGTATTGGCATCCTGGTCGATCACCGTTGAGGTGGTGTTGGTGACGGTGCGATTGCCCTGCTGGATGGCGACATTGCCGTCGATCCGCGCCACGTTGCCATTGGTCTGGTCGATGCCGCCCGGGGCGCTGAACAGCGTCGGCGCACCAACAGAATCTGCATCCGGATCGACCGGCTGGCCGTCGAGGCCCTGACGCACGGGTTCAATGTAAGCGCCGCAGCAGTTGGCAGGCATTGCTGCGCGCTGTTCTGGCGTCATTTGTTCAGTGGTGGTCCAGTCCAGCGTGCGCTGAGTCTGGTTCGCAGTCGGACTGCCACTGCGATCTGCACTCTGGGAGGAACTGCGGCCCGAGGCTGAACGGGTGACGACGATGCCGGAATTGAGAGTTGCCCTGGCAGCTGTTGGATTTTCGCTGCATTGCCAGCTGCCGTCGGCCGCTGTACTGCATGTCCACTGTCCCTGATCCGAGGCGGAAGTCTGGGCCTGCACCGATGCTGAAGGTTGACTCATCAGGACACCGGCGGCGAGGATCAGGGAGATGTTGGAGCACAAAAGGCTTTTTCGAAACTGCATTGTCGCAGGCAATCCAATAGAATAGGGTGGCTTCTGGAGGTCGCTGCAACGAGTAATTGGCTGCTGCGGGCGCCGATCGGTGAGCGGCATAATAATTCATTGGGATTCATATAGAAACACTGCAAATCGGGAACGTGATGGATCAGAGAAAGAGCGCGTTGTCAGCCTGGGCGCGACGATGTCTGGAGGAGTTGGCTGGTCTGCGGCCGGAGAGTGAATTGGCTCGTGCGCTGGCGCAAGCGCCGGTGGAAACCGTGTCCGGGGATGCCAGTTTTCGCCGCTATTTTCGCATCCGTCTGAATGGCTCGCTGCTGCGTCGCGGTGGTGTTGTTGTCGAACAGCAGCAGCCGCTGGACGAGTTGTTGAATGCGTCAAGTTTCGTGCTGGTCGATGCGCCGCCAGCGCATGAGGATTGTCAAAAATTCGTGCGCATCGCGCGTCTGCTGCGTGCTGCGGGATTGCTGACACCCCGTGTCATTCAGGTGAATTACGAGCAAGGGTTCATGCTGCTGGAGGATTTTGGCGACACGCTGTATCTGCCGCAGTTGGAGGACAGCAAGGCGTCTGGTGATGCTGCTGCCGACATGCTCTATCAAGCGGCGATGGCGGCGTTGATCGAGCTGCAGGCGCGGGGCAAAGGCGGCGAGCTGGCACCTTATGATCGTGCGCTGTTGCGTCGCGAGATGGCGCTGTTTGACGAATGGTTCTGTGAACGTTTTCTGGGGCTGGAGTTGAGCGCACAGGAGAAGACGCTGCTCGATGCAACCTGGACCTTCCTCGAGGATGCTGCACTGGCTCAGGCTCAGGTGTGTGTGCATCGCGATTATCACTCGCGCAATCTGATGACTCTGCATGACGACATCGCGCACGCGCCGGGTGTGATTGATTTTCAGGACGCGGTGCTCGGTGCCTGCACCTATGATTTGGTGTCACTGCTGCGCGACTGCTACATCGTCTGGCCGCAGGAGCGTGTACGCGATTGGGCGCTGCAATTCCGGGAGAAAGCGCTGTTGCGCGGCATTATCTCCGCTGGCGACGAGGCCGGTTTTCTGCGCGATTTCGATCTGATGGGGCTGCAGCGTCACATCAAGGTGATCGGGATCTTCTGCCGGCTGAATCTGCGCGATGGCAAGGTGCGTTACATGGGTGACGTGCCGCTGGTGATCGATTATGTTTTGCGTGTGGCGGCCATGCATCCGGAAATGAGTCCATTTCTGGATTGGTTCCGGAACAAAGTGTTGCCAATTGCGCTGCCGAAGTTGCGGGCGTTTTCCGAGCAGGATCTCCTATGAAGGCAATGATTCTGGCGGCGGGACTCGGGACGCGCATGCAGCCACTGACCGCTGCTACTCCCAAACCGTTGTTGAAGGCGGGCGGGCGCTCCTTGATCGAGTATCACATTCTCAACCTGGCGGCGGCGGGGGTTACTGATATCGTCATCAACCATTTCTATCTCGGCGCGAAGATCGAGCAGGCGCTGGGGAATGGTCAAGCTTTTGGCGTGCACATTGTTTATTCGCCCGAGAGTGAGCGAATGGAGACGGCCGGGGGCATCATCCGCGCGCTGCCGTTGCTGGGCGACGATTCCTTCATCGTGGTCAGCGGGGATATCTGGACGGAGTTTCCTTTCGCGAGTCTCATGCCTGTCGATGGCGATAAGGTTCTGGGCAGACTGGTGATGGTGAACAACCCGGAGCATCACTCCGGTGGCGATTTCCATCTCGACCAGACCGGCGAGCTCAGCAGGCCTCCCGAGGGTGCAGATCTCTCGTGTCTCACCTACAGCGGCGTCAGTGTCATGCACCCCCGGCTATTCGCCGGCTACCCCGAGGCGCCGCTGCCGCTGCGCCCGCTGCTGCTCGCTGCCATCCTCCGGCACCAGCTGCACGGCCAGCTTTACACCGGCCCCTGGCTCGACATCGGCACCCCCGCCCGCCTCCACGATCTCGACCGCACGCTCGCGACCCTCGCGGGTCAG
>CAIRBI010000281.1 GCA_903876785.1 uncultured Gammaproteobacteria bacterium | reverse complement strand
GGGGTGACTGATGAGGCGACTGGCGCAGCGGCAGGAAACCGGACGTTGGCGTTGGCGCTTTCTATTGTCGAGCCCGCAGCGGCAGCGGGACGCTGAGTCTGTCCTCCGATTGCGGCACCCGGCGTCGGGGTCGGTGCTGGCACGCCACTGCTGCCGAAATACCACAGACCTACGGCTATGACGATGAAAGCAACCCCGGACACGATAATCCAGGGCAGATTTTTGTCACGGCGACGTTTGGCTTTGGTGGCACTGATTTCGTACTGCACAACCTTCTTGCCGGAATATTCGTTGAAGACATTGATCAGCACCTGAGGATCAAGTTTCAGGAACCCTGCATAGGCGCGAATGTAGCCACGAACAAAGACATCGCCGGGCAATTTTTCGAACGCATTTTCTTCAAGAGCCCGCACGTAGTGCATCGTGATGTGCAACTCAGCGGCTACCTGCTGATGTGTCACACCTAGGGCCTCTCGCTTTCTGCTCAGCAGCTCTCCTGGTCCGGTTTCGGTGCGCGCATCCGCCGGATACAATTCCTGAGCATTCTCGTTAATTATCATTTTCTGAATTCATCAATTCTTGATACTGCGGTGAGTCTTTGTACAGCCCCTCCAGCAACACGGCGTAGGCGGCGGCACCCTCTTGATTGTCGAAGCGGCGTTCCAGCTGAATTCCCAGCCACAGACTGCGCGGAGTCTGGACAACATTGTAGAAACCGCTGGAAGTGACAAACTGATCGTAATAGTTCATCGACTCCGCGAATTCGCCGTTGTCGAACTTGATCTGCGCCAGCTCCAGAGAGGAGCGGAACAGATTACTGTTCAATTGCAGAGCTCGTTCGAACGCATATTCTGCGCGCTCGGGTCGCTCCGTGCGCAGGGCACTCAGGCCCAGATTCTCAAACGCCAGTGCACGCGACTCGTAGGTCGTGTCATTGGCGACAGTCTCCAACTCCCTGTAGGACTGTTCATATTCTTTCAGACTGAAGAGCAATGCAGCGAGATTGTTCCGCGCGCGTGAGTTGCCATTGTCCAGGCTCAAGGCCCTTTCAAAAGTCTCGCGGGCCAGCTCAATGTCGCCCTCACGCTGCAGTACCAGCGCCAGCATATTGTAAGCGTCCGAGCTGCGATTATTGATAGCCAGTGCATTGTTGATGTTGCGTCGTGACGCGGCCATGTCACCCGCCTCGAAGTAGCCGATTGCCAACTGCACAAAATCACTCTCGGCACGCTCCTGAGAGGGCTCCGTGTTGAAGCCTCCCGTCGTCGTGGTGACGCAGGACAACAGCCCAGCCAGCACCAGAGAACAGAGAGTCATTGACCGGAATAATTTCATGCCCGACCTCGTGCCGATCTTTTGAAAAATTTTGCCCCGCAACCAACGCCGGCCAGCAACCGTCACACCGAAGGTCTGGATGGCTTTTCTATCACTACCGCCAGATTATCCGCACTGCTGAAGCGCTTGCCTGTGACGCCAGCGGCAGTTTCACTGTTGTGTTCCACTCCACCTTGTTGATCGTTCTCTCTCTGCGCCTCGGCGGCATCGCGGTAACGCTGGCTGCGACGAGTATTGTCGCCAACCTCGCCGACCAGTTGTCCGCAGGCAGCACCAATATCATCGGCGCGCGTTGTTCTCACTGTTACTGTGTATCCCGCCTCATGCAGTATCTGCCTGAAGTTCGAAATTGAAGAACTGCTTGGTCGACGATAATCAGACAACGCAAACGGATTGAACGGAATCAGGTTGATCTTGCATGGAAAGTCTTTCAGCAACACTGCCAGCTCACGCGCGTGCTGGCGATGATCGTTCACCCCGGCAATCAGTGTGTATTCAATCACCGGCACGCGCCGGTCGCTCAAGGTGTCCATGTACCCTGACACGCTGCGAAGCAGCTCCTTGATCGGATACTTCCTGTTGATGGGCACCAGCTCACTGCGCAACTCATCATTAGGGGCATGCAACGACACCGCCAGCGATGCATCGGTGAAGTCCTTCAAGCGATCTATGGCCGGTACCACGCCGGAGGTGCTGATAGTGACGCGTCGCTTGGAGAGGCCATAGGCCTGATCCTCCATCATCAGACTCAGCGCATCCATGACGTTCTCAAAGTTCAAGAGCGGCTCGCCCATGCCCATCATGACAACGTTGCTCACGGGACGCGGGTTTTGCGCAGGCTTGCCATCTTCGCTCCATTCCTGGGCAGGTTTCACACCAAAACCCGCGAGCTTCTGATTCGCCCACCACAGTTGCCCGATGATCTCGGCCACTGTCAGATTACTGTTGAAACCTTGCTTACCCGTTGCACAGAAACTGCAATCCAGACTGCAACCAGCTTGCGAAGAAATACATAAAGTGCCGCGACCAGCCTCGGGGATGAACACCATCTCGACGCTGCTGCCGCTTTCCACCTGAACTATCCACTTGCAACTGCCGTCGGCAGAGCGCAACTCCTGAGTGATGTGTGGCAGGCGAATCTCAGCCACAGATTTCATCTTTTCGCGCAGAGGTTTGCTGATATCCGTCATCGTATCGATGTCGATGACACCACGCTGATGAATCCATTTCAGGGTTTGACTCGCGCGAAAAGGTTTTTCTCCCAGCTCAAGGAAAAAAGCCTGCATCTTGGCCAAGCTCAGTCCCATCAAGTTGATTTTCGCTTCGCGCATCGTCATCACAGGCTCTCTTCTATTCTCGCTGAAAACCGTCACTGATCCACTTCACTGATCCGCTTCACTAAAAACCGGGCATTACCCGCGAGCACAGATCTCGGTTGCACTGAAGAAATAGGCAATTTCGCGCGCCGCAGAAGCCGCTGAGTCAGAGCCGTGAACGGCATTGGCATCAATGGATTTGGCGAAGTCAGCACGAATGGTTCCAGGCGCTGCCTGGGCAGGATTGGTGGCACCCATCAGATCGCGGTGCAGAGCGACAGCATTCTCGCCTTCCAGGACCTGGACAATCACAGGACCGGAGGTCATGAATGCGATCAGATCCGGGAAGAAACCACGCGCGCGGTGCTCAGCGTAAAAGCCACCAGCGGTCTCGTCTGTCAATCGCAGCATCTTCGCCGCAACAATGCTCAGACCAGCTTTTTCGAAGCGCGTGTAGATCTCGCCAATGACATTTTTGGCGACTGCATCGGGTTTGATGATGGATAAAGTACGTTCGATTGCCATGCAAATAACTCCATAACCGGTTACAAGTTCAGAAAACCGGAGATTATACGTGGTAACAATTCTTATTTATACGGGTTTTTCTGCTCGCTTTTCAATCAGACCAAGGTCTGCTGACGCAGAGTCGTCACGGCACGGCGCAGGCAACCGACCGCGACTTCAACGTCTCGCTCAGTGCTGTAGCGACCGAAGGAAATGCGCAGAGAACTCTGCGCCAGGTCGTCAGCAAGTCCAAGTCCACGCAGCACATAGGAAGGCTCCATGCTGGCAGAAGTGCAGGCCGACCCTGATGAGACTGCGAGCTCGCGCAATGACAACAGCAGGGATTCGCCATCGACACCGGCAAAGGCGAGATTAATGATCCCCGGGGCGTGCAACTCGGGATGCCCATTCAGGGAAATGCCCCCAAGATCGCTCAAACCCGCGAGCAGCTGGGCGCGCAGGGAGCGCAAGTGCGCGGTGTCCTGTTGCAGACGCTGCCTGGCCAAGCGGAATGCCTCTCCCATGCCGACCAGCTGATGCGTCGGCAAAGTTCCCGAGCGCATGCCACGCTCATGACCACCACCGTGGATCTGCGCCTCAATCATGACCCGCGGCGAGCGGCAGACATACAAGGCACCGACCCCCTTGGGACCATAAACCTTGTGCGCCGAGAACGACATCAGATCGACCTGCAGGGACGACAGGTCAATCGGCAGCTTGCCCGCGCTCTGGGCGGCATCCACATGGAAAAGCACGCCGCGGGCGCGAGTCACCGCACCGATTGCCGCGATGTCGTTGACCGAGCCGATCTCGTTGTTGACGTGCATCAGCGATAGCAAAATCGTGTCGGAGCGCAATGCCGCCTCGACGCTGGCCGCACTGATGACACCATGGGCATCCGGCCGCAGCAGCGTAACCTCAAATCCTTCGCGCTCCAGTTGCTGAAGACTATCAAGCACGGCCTTGTGTTCGATGCAGGAGCTGATGATGTGCCGACCACGGTCTCTGTGAAAATGCGCGACACCCTTCAGGGCCAGGTTGTTGGACTCAGTGGCTCCGGAAGTCCAGACTATCTCGCGGGGATCACAATTCACCAGATCGGCAATGTGGCGGCGCGCCTCCTCCACTGCCTCTTCGGCCTTCCAGCCAATCAAATGGGACCGTGACGCCGGATTGCCGAAATTGCCATCCAGCGTCAGGCATTCGAACATTCTGGCGGCGACAGTGGGGTCTACAGGGGTAGTAGCGGCGTAGTCGAGGTAAATGGGCAACTGCATGTTTTCTCCATCAAAATCCGTCAGCCGCCCGTGCCCGTGGGAGGCAACTGAGGGACCCGCAGACCGGATTGCGGCAAACCGGACTACTGCAAAAAGGTGGCGGCGATGCGGGCACCGTCAGGCTCGGGCTGTCCAAGCTGACCAAGGCGCTGGTCCTGGCCTGCCGCAATGCGTTTGATTTCGCTCTTGGCGATCAAATCAGCCAAGCTGATGCTACCAAGGAAATCGTGAATACGCTCGCTGAGATCTTCCCATAGATGATGGGTCAGACATTTCTCTCCCTGCTGGCAGTTTCCTTTGCCTTGACAACGCGTAGCATCAACCGATTCGTTGACAGCATCGATGATGTGCGAAATACGGATAGCCTGCGGAGTCTTGCCAAGTCGGTATCCACCACCAGGGCCACGGATACTGCGCACAAGCTCACTGCGCCGCAGCTTCGCGAACAGTTGCTCCAGATAAGAGAGGGAAATACCCTGCCGCTGAGAGATGTCCGCCAGATTGATCGGGCCTTCGTCCGCATGAATAGCGAGATCGAGCAGTGCAGTGACTGCATATCTGCCTTTCGTTGTTAAGCGCATAGACTTGCCCCAAGTGAACACCGTAGGCGACGGAGTATGAAATACCCATGTAATTTAGTCAACTTTTGAAAGATCGCCAAAATTCGCCCGGTTTACACTACCGGGACAAGGGGTTACCCTTGCCGACCTTGCTCTTACCCCCGTAGCCGAATCGCGAAATCCTGATGCTTGCCGACCTGCACTCACATACCTATTTTTCCGACGGCTATCTGTCTCCGGATGCATTGATCGCAAGGGCGGCCGGCAATCTGGTCAATATCCTGGCCATTACCGACCATGACACCACCGAAGCTTTCGAACATCTGACCAACATGCCGTCGATGAGCGCGCTGACCATAATGCAAGGCGTCGAGATTTCCTGCATGTGGGATCAGCGCGAGATTCATGTGGTGGGACTGGGCATCGACAGACACGAAACGGTATTGACGACGCTGCTTGGTGAGCAGCAAGCCTTGCGCCTGCGGCGAGCACAAGCCATGGACATGCGCCTGCAGAAGGCCGGAGTGTGCGGACTGATGACGTATCTGGAAACACTTCCCTGCAAGGCAATCAGCCGCAATCACGTTGCCCAGTTCCTGATTGACCGCGGGGTAGCACGCAGCAAAGATCACGCTTTCAAAAATTTCCTGGGAGACAGGGGGAAATTTGGCGCTCAGGCGCAGTGGTGCTCAATCGAGACAGCCGTCAATGCCATTCGGAGTGCCGGGGGCATCGCGATTCTCGCGCACCCGAATCGCTACAACGTCAGCAATCAAAAGTTGCGCAGACTGGTAGAGGAATTTGCCGCAGCGGGCGGAGAAGGGTTGGAGGTGAGTTATTCGAATCTTGATCCTGACAGAGTCGCTCACATGGCAGCGCTGTGCATGGACAACGATCTGTGGGCATCTACTGGTTCGGACTTTCACTCGCCGATCAATCACTGGATGGATCTGGGGAAGTTCAGATTGCTTCCGACGCTGTGTGCGACAAGAGCCGTCTGGATGCACCCACGCTGGCACGACTTGGCCAGAGTGGGCAACTGATTGAACAAGTCAGCCTCAAAAGAGACTTGGCTTAGACTCTCTTCAACGTGGCGATCAGACCGCGGAAGAAGTCCATCAAAGTTTCGTGCTTGTAGTCGGTGAACTCGCCGGCATCCATGAACATGCCGTGTTCCTCACAGGCTTCGTACTCGAGATGCGGCTGCCGCTTGTCAGTCAGCTTGCTCATACCTTTGCCGCAGCGCGGGCAATGAATGTCACGAACGCGGTTGTAAGTCTTGCCAATTTTGGGGTCACCAGTATCCAGGAAATCAGACATCCAGGACTTCTTCAGCTGCTCTGCCTCACCGAGATCAAACCACAAACCTTTGCAGCTAGTGCATTGGTCAATCACAATTTTGCCTTGTAGAACTTCAACAGAGCGTTCGGTCATATTGGCATTACACTTCGGACAGTCCATTTTTTTCTCCTTACAACACTGATCTCATTTGTTATTGGGACTTCAATGTATCGGGGCTCTGGCCGACCAAACCTGGTCAGATCTCATGAGGCGGACCCTGATCTTAAAGCATTTTATAAGATATAGAGTAACTATACCAATAGTAAGTGATTAACTCTTCAGCCTCCCGAGCAACGCATTCCAGACCTCAAAAAAAGTGCGTTCAGCTCTGGTTCACCTGCCCCCCCTCAAGCTCTGATCATGCTCAGTGCACCTCACTAGTGTTGCTGAAAACATGCAAATGAAACTTGGAGGACGACCCATGAAGCGCCGATTACTGACACTCTTCCTTTTGCTCCTGCTGAGCCCGCGACTCGTCGCTGACGTAGTGGGTGCCGGTTCGGATAACTTCAGCACCGGGTGTGCCACGGTCGAATTCATGGCGAAAATGGTTGCCGTGAACATTCTGCTGCCCGGCAGCAGTGACAGCCGGCCACAGTTGGAAGGCATGCAGAATTCGCTGAAGGAGCTCAATCGCCGCGTGTGCCAGTCAGTCATCCTAACTGACAACACCCGCTACGAATCCCGTTACAGTAATGGCGCGCGGATCTCCCGCGACCTTTACTATGACGCCTGGTACTTCCCCAATGGGCAATTGTTCATGGCCGGTGCCGGACGCGACGTCTCCATATATTACCCCAATGGTCGCGCCATGACGCATCACTGGACGCATTCAGACGACCCTCTCTACTGGCCAGGAGGTCGTGTGGCAACCTATCGCCATCGTGTAACTGATGAGACCTGGTACTACCCCGATGGCAACATCATCACCTATGAGGCAGGGCTGCAGGGAGGACGCTGGTTCTACCCGTTCCCACGACTCGACGGACGGGTGGGGCAGGAGGTGATCTCCAGCAACTGGGGTGACAATAATGATTACTTCAACTACCTCAACTTCGATGCACGCGGCCTGCCCTACATCACCCGTGAGCGCATTCGCAGAAAACTGGCGCTGAGTGATGTGGATCTGCTTGACGTGCCCGGGGTGATGCTGATGATCACGCGCCTCTATCAGGCTGAGGACGATGCCCGGCTGTTCGTGCCGGCGGATGCCAATATCACAGGAGCGCCTTACTGATTGACGCCCTCAATAAATGCTCCGCACTCAATAGCTGTAAGTACGCGCGCCATCCTGTAGCTGCTCGGAAGTAATTTCGCCGAGCAGACAGCGCTGCATCTCCGCCTTCTGTAACACATGAATTCTGTCCGCGCGGCGAATGTCAGTTTCCTCACCCAGCCCCTTGAGCAACAGGGTCAGATGTTCCTCTTCGGGCAACGGGCGCAGGGCCGCGCTGTAGTCGCAAACCACCTTGAATAGATTCGCTTCAAAGGCAACCAGATCGCGCTGCCATTGTTCTTCACGCGCAAGCCTGGATTGTTCACTTTGTTCGCGCAATTCCTCCGCCTTTGCGCGCGCTGCTTCGCGAATGGGCTCGATACTGCGCTGCAATGCATCAATCTCACTCTGCCAGCGCGTGGTGACCGTCGGGTCAGGGGACTGTGCCGCCGCCCCTTCCTCATTGATGCGGTTGCGCAGAGTCTGAAAAGCCAGCGCCTGCTCACTGGTCTGCTGACGCAATTGACTCATTTCCTGCACCAGCGCCTCATAGCGAGCCCGATCTATATGACCTGCAAGATTCAGAGAACTCGCTGCCTCGGCGGCAGCACGCAGCGAAGTTTCTACCTCGGCACTGAAGTCGATACTGGCCAATCGCTCCAGCAACTGTCGGTACGGTTCGCTAGAGGGATCTGTTTGCAAGGTGCTGCCGGATGAATCGCCGGACCTGTTGAGTTCAATTCTCTGCAGCCGCATTGATTGCGTAGCCGCCATGCTGGATATCTGTCCTGAAAGTTCCTGCAAAGACGAGCTCAGGGACTGCACGCCATAGAACGACCTCGTGTTGGACAGCGGTGTCACCAACTCCAGCACGACGCCCTGCTCCGCGAGATAGAGTCCCTGCACCGAGCCATTCAATGGACTGAAGATACCTGCGCGGTTATTCAGACCCAGCGCTTCACGCAGCACACCCGAAAAAATGTCGACGCTCTTGCGCAACTCAGCGACCTGCGCGTCACCCTCCTGAGCAAGCGTCATTCCCATGCACAGGCACAACCCGACGCCGCCGAGCAATCGCATTGTCGTTCGCCCACCCTGACCTGAAAGGATTCTCATATGATTTCTCCAGAAAATATCTTCAACGCGACCCCGCCTGATACTGCACATATGTCGCCAGCTGCTGAACAGAACGAATAGTCTGGTAATCACTGTCGGCGAGCTGCTGGTAACTGCTCTGCAGCACCTGCAGATCCTGCTGTCGCTGCTCCTCGAAATAGGCAATCACCTGCTCCAGACTACGCGACGTGGTCTCGCCAAATTGTGAGACCACGCTCTCTATCAACTGCACATTCGCCGCATCCTGCCTCTGCTCCATGCGCACGGTAAGCGTCTGCATGCGCTCTTCCTGCTGCAGCCGCTGTTGTCCTTCGAAGCGCGCCATCTGCTCCAGCAGAACCGCCTCGCTTACACCGGCATCGCCACCAAAGGCGACCACAAGGCCGTCTGAGGTATTGCTGATCCGTACATTCGTCAGCACTGCCAGAGCGAGCACAAAAGAGACCGCCAGCGGCGCCCATTGCCAGCCGAAAAATCCTGAAATCCTGCGCGGCTTGCCGGGCTTGAGCAAGGACTCCGGAACGCGATTCCAGTGCGGCACAGTCTCATCCTGCCACGTGCGCAACTGCGCCTGCGTCTGCTGCGCGGCCCCCAGCTCCTGCCGGCAATATGCGCATTCGCGAAGATGTTGTTCCAGAATGGAACGCTGCCGACCGGACAAATCAGCCTCAAGATACTCGGTGATTAGAAATTCGGTTTTATGACATGTCATGTTCCTGCTCCATAAGATCCTTGAGTTTCTTCAAGGCAGTATAAAAACGGGTTTTGGCGGTGTTGGCGGGAATGTCCTGCAGCTCTGCGATCTCATCGAATGTGTGCGACTGGAACACTTTGAGCTCCACAATCAGACGCTGATCCCAGGACAACGCTGACAGAAAACGATTGATGTCTCTGTTGCTGCGCTGCTCCGACAACACGGCTGCGGGATCCTGCAGCGGCAGGTCCGCGGTCAATTGATCGAGCGGGTCGGCGTCGTCTTCGGCATCCTGCTGCGCATAGAGGTCGTGCTCGTTGAACAGGCGACGACGCCTGTTCATATCGACCGCCTTGTTATGGGCGATCCTGAACATCCAGGTTGTGAAAAGAGACTCGCCGCGAAAGCGGTGCAGATTCCGGAACACCCCAAGAAAGACTTCCTGCATGAGATCAAACGCGTCGGTTTGATTGCCCATCAGCCTGAGGCTGAAGTTGTAAACCCGGGTCTCATAGCGCTTGACGAGCACCTCCCACGCGCGCGCAGAGCCGCTCAGCGCGTCACCTATCAGCGCCTCATCCTGCTTCATTGGGTCTGACCCACGCAACTCATTGAAATCGATAGTAATGTGGCTTTACCTACCCTGTTTATAGGGCGCTCCGGGCTGAAAAGAGTCTCAGAATAAGGTGTTTAAGAGGTTGGTCGCAAGGAAGCGACTGAAAGTTTGGAGGGGATGAAAATTGCCAAGGCGGAGTTTGAGACACCTAAAGGTAAAACGGCCCCGCAGCATCTCTTGTGGAGATGGCAGCCTCAGGCGGTCTTGTGGACCGCTCCGAGGCGCGGGACATCATCAGGCGACACGACGCTCCTGGCTCTCGCTGATCAGCTGGCTGGCAGCGCGCAACAGGGCATTCAACGACGACGACACAATGTCTCTGCTGGTGGCAACACCCGTGTAGCGAGTGGACTTGTTCTTAAGTTGAATATAAGTGACCGCTTCGGCATCCGCGCCCTGCCCCAGCGCGTGCTCGCCATATTCCATAATCTCGAACTCGATACCCGTGGCTTTCTTCAGCGCCTCGACGAATGCGTCCAGCACACCATCGCCCTCGCCGGTCACCGTCAGGTACTCGTCGAAGCAGCGAATTCCGGCCGAGAAAGTCTCGCGGCCATTCTCGTTGGCGCGCTGCATGCTGAAGCTGTCTAACCGCACCGGATTGGCGTCGGAGAGATAATGTTCTCTGAACAGCTCCCAGATCGTGTCCGGGGAAATTTCCTGCCCTGTGTCTTCGGCTCGCTTCTGCACGACCCGCGAGAATTCGATCTGCAACCAGCGCGGCAAATCGAATCCAAACTTACTGGCGAGCACATAAGCCACACCGCCCTTGCCCGACTGGCTGTTCACCCGAATCACATCCTGATAAGTCCGGCCAATGTCGCGCGGATCGATTGGCAGATAGGCGATCTCCCATGCCGCACCCTCGGTGTACATATCCAGACACTTCTTGATGGCATCCTGATGGCTGCCGGAGAAGGCCGTGAACACCAGGTCGCCGGAATACGGCTGACGCGGATGCACGTCGATCTGAGTGCAGCTCTTCATCACGGTGACGATCTTGTCCATGTCGCTCAGATCCAGCTTCGGATCGATGCCCTGGCTGTACATGTTCATGGCCATGACCACGATGTCCATGTTGCCGGTGCGCTCGCCGTTGCCCAGCAAGGTCCCCTCGACACGATCAGCGCCGGCCAGCACACCCAACTCGGCCGCCGCCACACCGCAACCGCGGTCGTTGTGCGTGTGCAGACTGATGACCACCGAATCACGCTTGTTGACGTGGCGGCAGAACCACTCGATCTGATCCGCATAGACATTCGGCGTTGCCATCTCCACGGTAGAGGGCAAGTTCAGGATAGCGGGCCTCTCCGGCGTCGGCTGCCAGACATCGATCACCGCATTGCACACTTCTAACGCAAACTCCATTTCCGTTCCGGTGAAGCTCTCTGGCGAATACTCGAAGGTCCACTCTGTCCCTGGAGCCTTGGCAGCCGCCTCCATCACCGTCCTCGCGCCATTGACGGCGATACCTATAATTCCGGCCTTGTCCAGCTTGAATACTTTGTCGCGCTGCACAGTGGAAGTAGAGTTGTACACATGCAGAATAGCCTTCTTGACGCCCTTCAAGGCATCGAAGGTCCGCTGGATCAACTCCGGACGAGCCTGGGTCAACACCTGAATGGTCACGTCATCAGGAATGCGCTTCTCTTCCACCAGATAACGCACGAAGTCGAAGTCCGGTTGCGAGGCGGCCGGGAAACCCACCTCAATCTCCTTGAAGCCCACTTCCAGCAGCAGATCGAACATCGCCTTCTTCTGGGAGACCGACATCGGCTCGATCAGCGCCTGATTACCATCGCGCAGATCCACGCTGCACCAGCGCGGCGCCTTGGTAATGACTTGATCCGGCCAGGTGCGATCAGGAATCGCGATGGGCTGGAAGGGTTTGTACTTTCTATGATCAAACATGATGACTCCAGAACTGTTTTCAATGCTGGCTAGAATAGACAACTTGCAGGAGTTTTTCTCATCATATTTTCCAACAAAACACTATTTATTTGGTTATACTCACCAATACTTTCACTATTTATAGGTTTTATAACCAATGGACAGGCTCGACAAGCGCATTCTGAAGGAACTGCAAAGCAACGGCCGGCTGACCAACGCGGAACTCGCGGAGCGGGTCGGGCTGTCCGCCACCCCTTGCGCCAGACGCGTGAAGCAGCTCGAAGACGAGGGTGTGATCGACCGCCACGTCATCCTTCTGAACCCTTCGAAACTGGGGCTGAAGCTGAACGCCCTGGTGCTCATCAGTATGGACAGACACACGCCAGACCGCTTCGAGCACTTCGAAGCGGAGATCAGAAAACACCCGGAGGTCACAGAGTTATTGCTCATTACAGGACAGTCGGCCGACTATCTTTTGAAGGTAGTGGTGCCGGACATGGATGCCTACCAGGAATTTCTGCTCAACACGATCACCCGTATCGAAGGGGTTGCAGACGTCCACTCCAGCTTCATACTGCGGCGGGTCATCGACTCCACCGAGCTGCCCCTGAATCACATTCCGGATGCAGCCCGCTGAAGCACCACATGCTCGCTCAAAAGAAGTGTTTGACCTTGTCCTTGTAGGAACGGCTCATTTTCAACGAAGAGCCACCGGTCAGCGTCAGATGAAACTCGCCGTTGATATGAGACGACACCTTCTCCACACGCTGCAAGTTCACGATCGTAGAGCGATGCACGCGTTGGAAGATGTTCGGGTCGAGCTGAGCTTCCAGCTCCTTCATGGTGGTACGCATGATGTGCGTATGCCCCTGCACATGCACGCACATGTAATCGCCAGCCGCATCCACCCAGTCGATGTCCTTCACGGGCACGAACGTCGTTGACGAACCATCCTTGATCGCCAGCCGATCCGACCCCGGGGATTTCTCGTCGTCACTGCGCAGCAGTTGGTTGATGGCCATCTCTGATTTGCCGGTCAGGCCGATCACGATGTCGAGCAGGCGCTGCTTCTCCACCGCCGAATTCTTGCTCTGCACCTGTTGCATGGCTTTTTCAACAGCCTGCCGCAAGCGATCATCCTCGATCGGCTTGAGCAGATAATCAATGGCGTTGGCCGTGAAGGCATCCACCGCGAAGGCATCGTAGGCCGTCACGAATACGATTATCGGCATATTGTCCTGCTGCAGTTGCTCCACCACCTCGAAGCCCGTCAAGCCTGGCATCTGAATATCCAGAAACATAAGATCCGGCATGAACTCAGCAACGGCAGCCAGAGCTTCCTTGCCATTTCGACAGGAGCCCACCACTTCGATTTGAGGAAATTGCTCAAGACGCATAATCAGACCCTTGCGGGCCAGCGACTCATCATCCACTACGATTGCTCGAATTTTTTGTCCCTCTTCATTCTGTTTCATAAGGAATAATAACCGTTACTTTGCAGCCTATAGGCTCTCGTGTGGAAAAAGTCAGCTCGTGCTCCGTACCATATATCTCACGCAGTCGATTGCCAATGTTCTTCAATCCGACACCACCAGACGTCGTGCTGTTACGCTCAACAATAGCCTTGTAATCGGGAATCCCCGGTCCATCATCGGCTACTTCCAGGATCAGCCTGTCTTTGACAACTCGCGCGTTGACTTCTATCAACCCGCCATCAACACTTCTGGCAATTGCATGTTTGACCGAGTTTTCGATCAGCGGCTGCAGCAACATGCTGGGCACCAGCGCCCGCTCCGCTTCGGCAGATATATTCAAGTCGACTTTCATCCGCTCTTCAAAGCGGACTTTCTCGATATCCAGATAGAGCTTCAACGACCCGATCTCATGCGCCAGATCCACCTGATTCAGCGGATCGTGGTCGAGAGAATAGCGCAGAAACTTGCTCAGCTTTGTCAGCATGGTATTGGCTGTTTCCGTATCGCGCTGCAGCACCAGAGTCGAGATCGCATTCAGCGTGTTGAAAAGAAAATGCGGATTGAGCTGATAGCGCAACATCCGCAGCTGTGCCTCGTGGGCCAGAGCCTCAGAGCGCAGGTATTTTTCCTTTTCGAGCTGAAAGAACTGATAGTACTTGATACAGAAATACAGGACGCTCCACACCAGCAATAGTGTGAACGAGAAGGGCAAAACGCCAATGAACGAGGCCCATCCATAGTCTGTCAGGTCCACCGAACTGCCTACTTCCATGTCTGTGATCAGATTCTTGAACGGTTGCCACATTAAAGAGATGACAAGACAGCTAACAAGAACAGCCCCCACACGAATCTGGGTCGACATATCCCAGACGTAACGATACAGATAACGCAACAGCGTGGTCAGCGCCATGCCGACCAGGGCATCCAGCGAGAATATCCCAACGCGCGCCAACATGTACTCGGCCGGCACGAAGGTAATGTCCCGCAGAATCAGCAGAACCACCCATCCAGTCCAGCCAACCAGCTGCAGAATCCAGAACTGGACACTGCTGCTGGGCCGCATTTTATTGGCACTCATTCAGGCTGAATCCTTAGAGTGAGACGTCCTTGGAGCGAGACTTCCTCAGGGCAGCAAAGCAGCGACGGCGTCGCGCTCTTCATTGAGTTCCTGTTCAGTCTTGGACATCAGCGCACGGCTGAAATCATTGATCACCAGCCCCTGCACGATTGTGTACTTACCGTTTTCACATGTCACAGGGAAGGAATAGATCAGGCCCTTGGTAATGCCGTAGCTGCCATCGCTGTGGATGCCCATGCTGACGATGCCACCCTTGGTGCCGAGCGCCCAGTCACGCACGTGTTCGATCGCTGCGTTGGCCGCCGAGGCAGCGCTGGAAAGGCCGCGCGCCTTGATGATTGCCGCGCCGCGCTGCTGCACAGTCGGGATGAAGTCGGACACCAGCCAGTTCTGATCAACCAGATCAGTCGCTTTCTTGCCATCCACGGTGGCGTGATGCACGTCCGGGTACTGAGTAGCGGAATGGTTGCCCCAGATGATCATGCTGGCAACATCAGTGCTGTGCTTGCCAGTCTTGGCAGCCAGTTGGGCCACAGCACGATTGTGGTCCAGACGCGTCATTGCGGTGAACTGACCAGGTTTCAGGTCCGGCGCATTACGGTAGGCAATCAGCGCATTGGTATTGGCCGGGTTACCGACCACCAGCACTTTGACATTGCGGCTGGCGTGATCGTTGATCGCCTTGCCCTGTACGGAGAAGATTGCTGCGTTGGCTTCCAGCAGATCCTTGCGCTCCATG
>CAIRBI010000280.1 GCA_903876785.1 uncultured Gammaproteobacteria bacterium | reverse complement strand
TCATAGGAGTACGGTGAGCCGTGGGTGGTGCCGGTGGCGCGGCTGATCCAGTTGGGATCATGCACCACGACCACATCGCCGGATTGCTGGCGATTGAAACCATTGCGCACGCGCTGGTCGATGCGGTCACCCGCGCTGGCGTTGCTCTCCAGTTCCGTGCGGGTGTAGACCCGTGCCACATGAGGCTGCCTGCGCAGCGTCTCGGCCGCCACCCGTTCCATATCGGCACGGCTGATGGTCTTTCCCGGCACTGGATCGCGCTGCAGATAGATGCCCATCTCGCTCGTGCCTTCGATGTAGTCGCCGGCACCAAAGGCGGCAACGAGCGCTGCCTCCACCGCGTCACGCTCAGCGGCGATGTCATAACGCCCGCCCGGCAGCTGCCGGGCAATGTTGTCTTCCGGCGCCACGGCGACGCCGTGATCCGCCGTCAGCACCACCAGCACCTTCCCCCGGCCGGCCTGTGTTTCCGCCGCCGCCAGCAACTCCCCGATTCTGCGGTCCACAGACAGAATCATGTCGTGCATCTGTGGCGTCTCGGTGCCGGTGGCATGGCCGAGATAGTCGGTCGCGGAGAAACTCACCGCCAGCAGATCGGTCTGCTCGTCAGTGCCCAGGTTCTCTTCCTGGATCACCTTCAAGGCAAATTCCAGCACCAGTTCATCGGCGAAGGGCGTGGCGTCCAGGCGGGTAAAGAAGCTCTCGCTCGGCTCCACCGGCAACTGCCGACCCAGCCAGTCAGCGCCCAGATAGCGCTCGGCGGGCCTGGTCGCGTTGTACGCCTGCACCCACGCCGGCAGCGCCGGAAAGTACCAGGAGCTGGACAGGATGGTGCCGGTATCGCCGAACCAGAACGCACCGTCCGCATCGCGCCCGGCGGGCAGGATGGCGCTGCGATCCTTCAAAGAGACGCCGTAGACCTTGCCGCCCTTGCCGGACAGCTTCAGCTCATCACCGACGGTAGAAACCAGCAGGCGGTGGGGCGAAGCGCCCGCCATATCGCCAGCGTTCTCAGTGCCACCCAGGGGCGTCGAATTGTCATCCGTAATGCTCTGGATAGTTCTGCCTTCCACACGTCCGTACCAGGCATTGCCGGCAATGCCGCTGACCGACGGCATCGCACCGGTCAGGAAGGTGGAATGCCCCACGGCCGTGACCGTCGGCGCCGCCTCGTAGTTGGCATTGGTAAACACGGCGCCCTCCTCCAGCAGGCGCTTGAGCCCGCCGGTGAACTCGTGCTCGAAGCGGGTCAGATAGTCATAGCGCATCTGGTCGACGACGATGGCGAGCACCAGCGCGGGGCGCGCGGCCGCTTCAGAGGAAGGTTGGTGACGCAATGGAGAATGCGGCATTGGCTGAATGCAGCCGGCCACTGCGGCACACAGCAAGACCATTCCAATACGGTAGGATCGTCGGATCATGAACAGGCTCCCCATTTTACCGATTTAACTAATAGACCACGTCGCGCACTATGGCGCGCATGTCGCTGACACCACGGCGGAATGCTTCGACATTGATGCGTTCGTCATTGCCGTGCACACCGGTGGCCTCGCCGACCTCCGTGATGATCGGATCGAAGCCGTAGCTCACGATGCCCTTGTCGCGTGTGAAGTGGCTGTCGGTGAATCCGGTGCTCACCGAGGGCAGTACTCGCGAACCGGGATGCAGTTCCCGCGTCACACGCTCGATGGCAGAGAACAACCGTGAGGTCGTGTCGGAGATCGCTGGTGTGAAGGCCATGAGCACTTCGACTTCGACGCCGGTATCGGCGACCAACGCTTCCACCCCGGCCACGAATTCTTCAAATGGGCGATCCGGCAGAATGCGGCAATCCAGCTCTGCCCATGCCTCGGGAGGCACCACATTGATCTTGCTCGAACCCGACATGCGCGTCATGGAGCAGGTGTCCCGCGTCAGGCCGTGACGCCCCGCGTTGTCCTCCTGAAGACGCGCCAGAAACTCCGGGTCCTGCACCGCCAGCGTCATATTGCTGAAGGCGGCACCCCAGTCATCGGAGCGGCCCACAGCCAATCCTTTGAAGTAGGCATCCACAGGGGCAATGATGCGCGGCGGAAAGGGATTCTCGCGCAGGATACTCAGGGCATCGACGATGCGCGTCACCGAACTGGTAGTGCGTGGCGCCGAGCCATGCCCGGGCACATCCACCGCAGTCAGGCGCAGCCACACTGGCACCTTCTGTGTCACCTCGACGCCGAACACCACGTCTTCCGCTGTGCCATTGAGCGTGCGGCTGCCACTACCCCCTTCATTGAGCAGCAGCCCTGCGCCCTCGAAGATCTGCGGGCGATTCTCGATCAACCAGCCCACGCCAAAATCACCACCGGCTTCTTCGTCGGCACTGGCCACG
The DNA here is from genome assembly GCA_903876785.1 of uncultured Gammaproteobacteria bacterium. Classification (GTDB taxonomy): domain Bacteria; phylum Pseudomonadota; class Gammaproteobacteria; order Pseudomonadales; family Pseudohongiellaceae; genus UBA5078. Next base: position 374 of record CAIRBI010000280.1, on the reverse strand, counting down.
AAGACGACATCGCGATTCAGCGGCAACCCGGCACGGTGCAGACTGAGGAAGGCCGCCAGATGAGAGATACCCGTGCCTTTCATGTCGCGGGCCCCGCGCCCCAGGATGTAGCCATCACGCAGCTCACCGGACAGCGGTTCGGTCGTCCAGTAAGCCATGTCCGCCGGCACCACATCGGTGTGCTGCAGCAGAATCAGCGCAGGCTCGTCGCCGCCTTCCAGACGCGCCCAGATGTTGCCTCGCCCCGGTGCGCTCTCGGCAGTCTCGAAGGCAATGCCCTCGGCCTCGAAGATGCGCGAATAAAATTCCACGGCACGATATTCGTTGCCCGGCGGATTGACCGTATCGATGCGGACAAACTCCTGCAGCCAGGC
>CAIRBI010000279.1 GCA_903876785.1 uncultured Gammaproteobacteria bacterium | reverse complement strand
GGCCGATCTGGCGGAGTGCTGCAGCTGCGAGATTCCCTGCCCCTGCAACTTCGGCCGTCCCACTGAATTGCGTTGCGACGGCAATCGCCTGATCCGCATTCGCGAAGGACAGTTCGAGGGCGCCGATCTGGCAGGCATCACCTTCCTGGTCACTTTCCTGATGGGACAGTGGACGCGCATTCACATCGACGACAGCATGACCCCCGCGCAGCTGGAAACTCTCGACAAGCTGTTGCCCGTGGCCTTCGCCGGTTTCGACCGTGGTGCGCGCAACAAGGCACGCGTGCCGATGACCATCACGCAGACGGAGACGACGCTGAGCTACTCAGTGCCGGAGTCAAAGGTGGAGATGAAATTGTTGCCCGGCATTGGCGGAGAACCGATTGTGATCAACGGGCTGCCGAATCCGAATTATTACGAGTATGTGCAGTATGAATCCGTGGTGCACACCCACGAAAGTACGGATGCCAAGTGGAGTTATTCTGGCACTAATGGATTTACATCTGTCATGCGCGTGAGTGGTTGATGACAGCGCCGCTGCACTTGGAATGCGAAGGGCTAGCCCCTGGCTTCCACATGATGCGCAAATCTATTCAGAATGGCCTGCCAGCCATCGCGCTGTTGTTCGATAGAGTGAGTTGGCTCAGCGTCAAATGTCTCTCGCACGGTGACCCCGCTGGGGGCAGTGATGAACTCCACCAGGAGCGTCCGGTCACCAAGCGCACTTTCGAGCGCGGCGTGTTTGACGACCTTCGTGTAGGTGCCCGCGAAATCGAAACCCATGCTGCCGTCTTTAGCCTCCATGCGCGACGAAAATGCACCCCCTTCCCGCAGATCGACTATTGTAATCTTCACTCGCAATCTCCTTGGTTTTTACCGGTATCCTTCTAATCCAGCCTTGCCTGCACGATATCGTGCAGTGCCTCGGGCAGCCGCTCGTGCTGCCACTTGAAACCAGCGGCCTCAAGGCGCGCGGGCAGGGCCTTGGTGCTGCCGAGCATCAGGCTCGCGCGCTCGCCGAGGAGCAGGCGCAGAACCCAGGCGGGCGGTGTCAGCCAGACCGGACGGCGCAATGCTTTGCCGAGGGCGCTGGCGAACTCGCTGTAGCGCACCGGGTTGGGGGCGGTCAGGTTGAAGGGGCCTTGCAGGGTCTTTGAATCGAGCAGCATGAGCGTGGCGTTCATCCAGTCCTGCAGATGAATCCAGCTGTACCAGAACTGCCCGTTGCCCAGTGAGCCGCCGAATCCGCAGCGGAACAGCGGCACCAGTGGCGCGAGCAAGCCGCCTTCGCCGAGGACCAGTCCCGTGCGCAGCAGCACCGTACGGATGCCCGCCGCAGCTGCAGGTGCGGTGGCCAGCTCCCAGTCTTTCACCAGCGTCGATGCCCAATCGGTTCCCGCCGGGCTGTCCTCAGTGAGGGCTTGCTCGCCGCCAGCGCCATAGAAACCGATGGCTGAGCCCGACAGCAGCACACGGGGTGGCTGTGGCTGCGCGCAGATCCAGGTGATGAGTTTCTCGGTGGCGGCGATGCGGCTGTCGCGCAGTGCCTGCCGGTGGCGGGTTGTCCAAGGGCGGGAGAAGAGGTTGGCGCCGGTGAGGTTGATCACTGCGTCAACTGGCTGCTGCACTTGCTCCAGGCTACCGATCCATTGGGTGCCGGCCTTGCGTGCGAGGTGCAGATGGGGGTGACGGCTGAGGATGATGACGTCATCGCCGCGCCAGGTGAGGGCTCGGCTCATGGCCTGACCCAGGAATCCGCTGCCGCCGGTGATGAGAATCCGCATGTGTGCTCTCTTTCTAGTGTGTGTGGGAGCGTGCCTGCACGCGATTAGTTCAGCATTAGCACAATCGCGGGCAGGGCCCGCTCCCACATAGCGTTGGGTTTGAGCATGAATGTTTGGCGACGCCCTCAGAAGTGCGCCTTGGTCAGCTCCACGTCGGCGCCTTCCCATGCTTCGGAGAAGCGCTCGCGCACAACAGCCGCTTCGGCCGTCTTGTTCTGTGCCTCCAGCGCGTCAGCCAGGCCGTGCAGCGCCCAGCCGTTTTCCTGCAGCTGGGCGAGGTCTTCGATGAACACAGGCTCGGCCAGTTCCGGCTTGCCCGCATTCAGGTAGGCCTGGCCGAGGAACAGACGCGTGGACTGGATCCAGTCGGGCGGCTCCATGTAGCGCAGTTTGTCCTGCAGATCGACGGCCACCGTGAAGTGGGCAATTGCGTCTTCGAAATCACCCTTGGCATTGGCGATCTCGCCAGTCAGTAGATGCTCGGAGATGGTCAGGATGCTTTTCGCGGAATTCACGGCAGCGCGCTGGGTTTCCAGCACTGGGTTCTGCAGCGTGGTGCGCAGTGCGGCCAGTTCGGCCTCGGCGCTGGCAATGTCGCCCTTGGCAGCAAAGGCGGCGCCACGGATGTGGTTCATCGTGCCTTGCAGGAAGGGGCGCGTGTCGGGCTGCGCGGGCAGGGCGAGGATCTCGTCCCACTTACCGAAAGCTTTCAGCGTCATCAGCTCCACGGAGACGTTGCGCATCGATTGACCGCGGTCCAGTTGCTCG
>CAIRBI010000278.1 GCA_903876785.1 uncultured Gammaproteobacteria bacterium | reverse complement strand
TTGTTCGGCGACACCCCGGTCTGGCTAAGCCGCGTGGACGGACACGCTGGCTGGGCCAACACCGCCGCCATGCAGATCGCCGGCGTCGACATCCTCACACAGGATCCGAATGGCGGACAGATTATCCGCGACGCGGAAGGACGCCCCACAGGGGTGTTCGTCGACAACGCGATGGATCTGATTACCGCCAACATTCCCGAACTCAGCATCGAAGATCAGAAGCTGGCCCTGCGCAAGGCACTCAACGCACTCGCCGGCTATGGCATGACCAGCGTTCATGACGCCGGCATCTCGGCCCGGACGCTGCAGGCATACAAGGAACTGCTCGCGGAAGGTCCGTTGCCGGTGCGTGTCAATGCCATGCTGGGCGCGGGCGACCCGGAGCTGGAGACATTGCTGGCAGCCGGACATTTCGCCAGTGCCGATGCCACTTTTACCGTCAACAGCATCAAGATCTCGGCCGACGGGGCGCTCGGAAGCCGGGGCGCCGCACTGATCGAGGACTACAGTGACATGCCCGGCCATCGTGGCTTGCTGCTGCTCTCCCAGGAACAACTGGGCGGCTACATGGAAACCGCCATGCGCGCAGGCTTTCAGGTGAATGTGCACGCCATCGGCGACGACGCCAACCGCCTCGTCCTCGACAACTTTGCGCGCCTGATCCCCCAAACCGACACCGTTGCCCTGCGGCACCGCATCGAGCATGCGCAGGTCCTGCAATATCAGGACATCCTGCGCTTCGCCGAGCTGGGGGTGATTCCATCCATGCAATCCACCCATGCCACCAGCGACAAGAACATGGCTCAGGACAGATTGGGCGAGATCAGAATTCAGGGCGCCTATGCCTGGCGCAAACTGCTGGATGCTGGCGCGGTGATCGCCAATGGTTCTGACTTCCCCGTGGAGTCTCCCAACCCCTTCTTCGGGCTGCACGCAGCGATCACCCGGCAGGATCATCAGAATGAACCCGCCGGTGGCTGGTTCCCCGAGGAGCGCATGACTGCCGAAGAAGCCTTCGCCAGTTTCACCATCGATGCCGCCTATGCCGGCCATCAGGAAGAACTGCTGGGCACGCTGGAAGAAGGCAAGGCTGCGGACTTCATCCTTCTGGAACAGGACATTTTCGCTGCTGCCCCCAGCGAAATCTGGAAGGCGAAAGTGCTGGAAACCTGGGTCAATGGCGTGCGCGTAATGGAAGCCGCGCCGCCACAATAGTCGCGGTGTCAACCCGCGCCCATGATTGGGTCGGATAAACTGTGTTTCCCTGTTTCAACCCGACCCGCAAACCGGCGCTGAAATCCGCCACGCTTGTCACAACTGACGCTGAGGTCATACCAGTGAGCACTGTCCTTCAATGACCATTGCTTCTGCATCGACTCTCCCGGTTTGACCTCGATCACCCAGGGGCCGCCACTGCGATAGGCACTGTCCTCGATCAGGAATTTGCAGCTTTCTGAACCCGTATTGTTAAACGCAATCGTCACGTCTCCCTGTGCTTTGTTGTATTCCAGGTGGCATTCCGGTTGCGCGCCGACCTTGGAGGTTACCGTGAGGTCCGAAATGGCCCTGACGAAGCCATTGGGAGCATAAACCCATAGATCATAGCGACCCTGATCCGGAGCAATACTCCATTCATCCGCCAGCGTCTTGCCTGCCTCCACAGTGTAGCGGCGCGGAATCCTGTCCAGATGCAATTTGTCATAGACATGGAATACGACGCCTTTGCTGCCCGTATTGCGAAAGAGCAATTTTACTTCGCTGCCGCCCTCCACCAGAGGGTCAACATGCAACTCATAGGGTAGCTTGCGAGAGAAACGCGTGCCTCGTTCTTGATACAAGGGCTCGTGCGTAGTCGGGATGGAATAGCTCGCCATTGCCATCTGCTGCGCATCAGTGAGGGCATAACGACTGGTATCTGGCAGCTGCGTCAAGTCTGCTGCTGCATGTCCACTGAAGTCGAATGCGGAAGAGAGATCGCCACACACGGCTCTGTGCCAGGGGCTGATACTGGGGACCGTGAGATCGAAGCGCTTCTCCAGGAACATCGCCAGAGAAGTGTGATCGAAGACCTCCGAGGACACCCACCCGCCTTTGCTCCAGGGCGAGACAACATACATCGGAACGCGAGCGCTAAGCCCGAAGGGACGCAGGGTGCCAGAGATAGTGTCTTCCTCTTTCAGATGAGCCCGTGCCGGGTCCGAGAAGTATTCTCCGTCCAATGGCAGTGTCGAGTCGCCTGCCAGTGTGCCATCGGTATTGTAGGACGGTACGGCAGGTGGCGGCAGATGATCGAACAGACCATCGTTCTCATCAAAAGTGAGGAAGAATGCTGTCTTGCTCCAGACCTCTTCATTGCTGGTCAGCGCGTTCAGCACCTTCTCGGTGAAATTGCTGCCCTTCTGGGGGCTGGAAGGGCCGCCGGGATGTTCCGAAAATTCCCTCGGAGGCAGCACCCAGGACACTGCGGGAAGCGTTCCGTTTTTGACATCCCGTGCCAGATTATCCAGGCTCCAGTGGGACATGCCATTTTCATACAGAGGAGTCCCGCGCTGCGCCTCGCGGAAACTGGCGAAAGCGAGACCTCCGTGCATGGCACCTGTCCAGTTGTCATTGGGATCCTGGTAGATCCGCCAACTCACGCCTGCCGCTTCCAGCACGTCGGGCAGTGTAGGCCAGTGAAAAGCACTGTCTTTGTAGCTGTAACCGGGATCTGGCCACTTATCCAGCTCCGGATTCGCGATCCAGCAGCGCAGGTTGTCCGGCTCCGAATCTGTGTCCGTGCAATTGATCCCCTTGGCACCCAACTCCGGGTTGAAATTGGAGCCGCTGAAGAAGGTAATGCGATTTGGATCAGTGCCAGAGGTAATGGAGCAGAAATAGGCATCGCAGATGGTGAAGGAATCGGCAAGTGCAAACTGGAACGGGATATCACTGCGTTTGAAATAGCCCATGGAGTTGTCGTTCTTGTACTTCGGCCAATAGCCGAACTTTCCCTGGTTCCATGCAGCCTGTGAATCTGAAAAGCTGTGTGGTGTGCTGGGAGCCAGGTAGGCATTGAATTTTTCAGGGTTCATGTAAAAAGGCGATATTTCGGTTTCACCATTGGACTGGAACCAGACAGGCTTTCCGCTTTCAAGCGGAACCGGGAAGCGATCACCATAGCCACGCACACCTTTCATCGTGCCGAAGTAATGGTCGAAACCGCGGTTCTCCTGCATCACTATGACGATGTGTTTGACATCCTTGATGGTGCCTGTCTCTACGGCGGCCTGAACCGCCAGGGCCTTGCGTATGCTCAGGGGCAAGGCACCAAGGGCAAGCATGGCGCTGGTGCCAGCGGATAGTGACAGAAACTTGCGACGATCAATCGTCATGATGATAAGTCCTCCATTATTGCTACTAAAGAAACGGAACATACGCCAGCGCGCATGAACTCTAGTGAGGAAATATTGCAGAGGAATTACAGTGACTTGATCCTTTGTGTACATCTTGAAGACAAGTCGATGATTGCGGGCACTGCCGAGGCGCTCTTGATTATGGCTAATACATCACCGACAACTTTCCCTACATGATGTTCTGCTTCAGCGGCACGCCGCACTCCTCTTTCAACAAGCTGGCAGCGGGCGCCAGACCCTGAAGAGGGAAGCTACAGTCAACCCTCATGAAGTCAACCATCAGTAGCCAGCCCTCAGGGTGCGCGTCGCTGCAACAGCGGCGCGCTTGTCCCTTCTACACCGACCAGCCCTAGCACAAGCAACAACGCCATCTGCGGCCCGCGCTCCGAATCACGCGGATCGAACCATTCCTCCGGGGAGTGCTCGCCACCACTTTCTCCGCCACCGGTGATAGTGATGGCAGGGATGCCCAGCGCCATGGGGATGTTGGAATCGGTACTGGAGATTCGCAGGCGCTGCAGTTCACCACCCGCCTCCGCCATGGCCAGCGCCGCCACCTGGACAATCGGGCTGTCTGCGGAAGTGCTGCCCGAGGGGCGGTCACCGATAAGACGAAAATCCACGGTAATCTCGCCGTTATTGTCCCAGCGTGTGTTCTCTGCGGCGACACCCGCCTGCACTGCCTCACGGACACGCTGCTCGAGCCGAACTAATTCACCAGCGTCGTTGGAGCGCATATCGAGCTCGAATGCCGCATGGGCGGCGATGGAATTCACCGATGTACCACCGCTGACGGTCCCCACGGTGAAGGTCGTCTTCGGTTCGCGCGGGGTTTCCAGCTCACTGATATTGGCAATTGCCCGCCCCATGGCGTGAATGGCACTGACCAGCCCGAAGGCACTGAATGAATGCCCGCCCGGACCGGTGAACACTACCTCGAAGCGACGACTGCCGGTGGCGCCGGTAGTGATACCGCTTAATCCGGAGCCATCGATCGACACGAAACCGTCAATCTGTGGAAAATCGCGAAATATCGCCTTGATGCCCCGCAGATCACCCAACCCCTCTTCGCCAACATTGCCGATGAACAGGATATCGCCGCGGGTAGTGATGGCGCTGCTGCTCAGCGTTTCGATCAACGTCAACAGCACCGTCAGACCTCGGCCGTCATCGCTGATGCCAGGGGCGTAATAGCGTCCGTCGCGCTGCTCCACTGCCAGATCGGTCTCCAGTGGAAAGACGGTGTCCAGATGCGCGGCAATGGCCAGCAACGGGCCCTCGCCGCTGCCCCGATACAGACCGATGACATTGCCCTCAGCATCGATATAGGCCTCCGGCAACCCGCGACGCTGCATCTGCTGCAGGTAGTATTCGGCGCGCTGTTGCTCGAGAAATGGTGGCGCGGGAATCTCCGTCAGGCGGATCTGTTCCGCGATAGTTTCCGGTTCCCCTGCCGCGATGGCCTCCAGTGCTGCCCGGACCTGCGCATTCGCGGTGAGTTGTCCGAACTCGACAGCGACGGAGCTATCGACGCGAACCTCGGCACTCACCGGCACTGGCGTCTGCGCCCCCAGCTGAGCACTCCACAGCACTGACAAGAGACAGGCGGTCACTGCCTGACATCCACCCCTTCTGATCAAACCCATGCCTCGCACTCCTTGTTTGCTGGCTGGCTACTGACCAGTCGCTGCCAATCGTCTCACCAGATCGAGATGAGCGTGCACGAATCGATACAGCTCACTTTCGAGAATACGCTCTTGGTCGCTGTGCGAGCCGAAGCCCAGAGGACCATCCTCGGCATCAATGCCGGGTCCGATCCCGAAGCACTGCATGCCTCGCGCACGCAGATAGGCCATATCGGTTGCCCCCGTACCCATGACAGGGACTACCGGTGCGCCATAGTGCTCTCCGAACACCGCTTCAATCGCTCTAAAGGCTTCATTGTCCAGTGAGCTTGCAGCGCCCGGACGCAGATTGCGGGGTGCCCACTCGACATTGACAGCAGGGTTGCCGATCACCTCGCGCAGGGCAGCGATGAACTGGTCGGGGTTCTCATCCGGCAGCAAACGCACGTCCAGAGTGGCCACTGCTTCCGATGGAATCACATTCACCCGATAGCCGCCGTCGAAGATATTGGGCGAAACGGTACTGAACAGCACCGCCGCATTGCGCGGCTCATTTTCCTTGAGATATTGCAGCGCAGCCTTGCCTTCGTCCGACTCCGGATTCAACAAAGCACGATAGCGGGCAGCCGCCTCGGGGGCAGAAAGCGCGGCCATCTTCGAGAAGTAGGAAGCGGTGGTATCACTGAGACGCACTGGCGGTTGCCACTCTGCTGCCGCTGCCACGGCACGGGCGAGATTGACGATGGCATTGCTCTGCAATGGCACCGAGCCGTGGCCGGAAATGCCGTTACTGGTCAGCAGCACGGCGCGTGGCAGCTTCTCCACAGCCTGCACCGAGGCATAATGCACCTGCCCGTTCTGACGCACGACGCTGCCACCTTCGGCCAGACAGTATTCAGCATCTATGCTTGCAAAGTGATCATTGACGATGTGCTCGATGCCGACCCGAGTGGAGCCCTCTTCCCCGGCCTCCGCCAGAAGAATCACGTCGCGATCCAGCTCCACCCCCTGTCGCTTGAGCAGTACCATCGTCATCAGCGCCGCCACCAGATTGTCCTTATCATCGAGCGTGCCTCGCCCGTAGATCCAGCCACTATCAAGGGTCGCACTAAAAGGCGGGAATACCCATTTGCTGGCATCCACATTGACGACGTCGGTATGGGCCATCAACAGCAGAGGCCGTTTGCTGCCATTGCCGCGCAGCCTTGCGACCAGATTGGGCCGATTCTCTTCAAGAGTGAACGTCTCCACCTCAATACCCTCGGCCTGCAAGGTACTCACCAAATAATTGACGAGATCGATCTCGCGACCGGGCGGGTCCGCCGTATCGGTTTGCACCATGGCCTGGAAGTGCTTCAGCGTCTCTGCATCGATGGCACTACGCTCGGCGTCAGCAGCCCAGCTGGACGCCGCCGCCAAAGTCAGCACGGCGCATAGAGAATGGCGCAACAGCATTGTTGCGGTCGTGGTGACAGACTTGTTCATGGGCGTGTTCATGGGCTTTTTCACGGAGCTCTCCCGACAGACAAAATGGGTGACAGATTCAGAGGACGACCTGATGCTACGGAAGTTTGCGGCGATTTGCACCGGTTCTTCAGTCTGCATTATGATCATCCTCAGTTTTCATGCGCTTCCCTGACACTGCACTCAAAAAATCAAGAATAGAGGCCCACCAA
>CAIRBI010000277.1 GCA_903876785.1 uncultured Gammaproteobacteria bacterium | reverse complement strand
CCAGCGCCAGCTTCGCCATTGGCATCACCACCGACAACGGTCTCAGCTGGCGCAACAATGCCACACCAACCGACCAGCTGCGCCTCGTCGGCAAGGTACGGCCTGAAGCGTCTCAGATCGGTCAGGCAGCGGACATCTATCTGCTGGCGAAAACGGGAGCCGTCGTCCTGATGCGCAGAACCGATGGCGCGTTCGAGCAATGGAGCGGTCAGTTGTCCGATCTGGTGCCTTATCGGCAGCAGGCGAAGCTGGCGGCCGATACCGAGGTGGATCTGTTCACCGGGCAGCTCGGCGTCACCGGCCAGTTCGAACTGTTCCTCGGGTATCGCGGCCCCGATGGCGTGCTGCACTACAGCCCCGCGCCCTTCAGCCTCAACGTCAATACAAACCCACCAAGCGCTTCGTCTTCCTGGTTCTTCAACGGCACGGCCTGGCAGAGTAACGGTGCCGCAGCAGACTGCCCGAGTCCGCTGTTGCAGCCCCCTCTCGACCTCAGCAAGGTGACCTCAATTCTCTATCCGGGACAGACGCGGGGTGGCGACTACAAGGCACATGGTGGCTTCCGCCTTGATGGCGCTGGACAGACCAGCGAGGTCGCAGTGGTGTCGGCCATCGCGGGCACCGTGGTGCGGGGGGTAAGGTATATCGAGCAAGGGGTAGTTCAGTATCTCTTCGATATCATCAATCCCTGCGGCGTGATGATGAGGATGGATCATCTGCTGGAGCTTTCTCCCAAGTTTGCCGCCATCGCCGACACGCTGCCGCCGGCGACTGCCAGCAGTGCAACCACCCAACTGTCGGGTTACACGGTCAGCGCGGGCGAACCGATCGCGAAGGCAATCGGCCTCCCCGGCAATGTCTCCATGGACTTAGGAATCTACGATCTGCGTTCGCGCAACCCCGCCACGACTCACATGACTGGAGAGCTCAGACCCTACGGCATTTGCTGGCTCGATGTCTTGCCTGTCACTGACAAGGCGCGCGTGCGCAGCTTGCCACCGGCGGATGGCGTGTCTGGGACCAGGAGTGATTACTGCAGGTAAACGTTTTCACTTCTCTTACGGATGCAGAAATATGGAACGATCAGGATTGGATCGCGCAGGAAGGGATTTTCCCATCGTCTGTGTGGGCGGCTCGGCGGGCGGGCTCGATGCTTATATCCGGCTGCTGCAAAACTTGCCAAACGATATGGGGGTCGCAATCGTCATCGTCAATCATAGGAGGACATCGCAAAGGCCATCATCAAGATTGCAAATGCAGAGGTAAAAAAACTACTTTCCTGACAAATCGACTCAGTAATCCTTCGATCCCATCGTTGCCACCCGCCCCAGCAGTTCAATCAAGAGAGCCGTGTCGGCCTCACCCATATGCGCAGAAAATTCCGCCTGCGCCTTCCTCCACATGGGCATTAGGTCTTGCAAGGCTTTACTGCCGGCGTCTGTAATAGTGACTTCCCGCGCACGGGTCATGCCGTCGCCACCGACTGAAATATATCCGTGAGTTTGCAGCGGTGTCAGATTGCGGCTCATCGACGTTCTGTCGAGCCCCATTCTGTTGGCCAGATCCGTAATCGACAAGGCCCCTGACTTGCTCAGGATGAACAGCACACTGAACTGCGTGGCTTCCACCGCGCTGTCTTTCATGGCCACTCCGTATTGTTTGCTGACTGCGCGGGCGGCGCGGCGCAAATAGAACAGATTGCAGGGGTTGTCCATTGGCGTGAATTCAGGGTCGGGACTGGAGGTGTGGTTGTCAGCCTTCATGTTTAAAAGGGCCTCAAGTGTAGTCACAAAAAAACACACGTCGTGTATATACACGCATGGGGTCTCACTGTAACGTAAGGCTTAATAAAAATACCAGCTTTTCAGGAACCCTATGCGCCGCGTCCCCCATTTGCATCGACTGACCACTGCCATCTGCCTCACCACCGCCATCTCCACTGCACTGGCTCAGACGCCAGAGACTGATTCCACCGCGACCTATGGCGCCGATTTCTTCGAGGGATCTGGCGCTCTCACTGTGAATGACATGCTCGACCGAGTGCCCGGCATCGAGATGATTCTGCAAGCCACCAACGTCTCGTCTGTTTCCAGCGACGGCAACCGCGGTCTGGGGGCAACTTCCCAGATTCTGATTGATGGCAAACGCATGGCCGGCAAGGCCAACGAAGCGCGCAGCCAGCTGGCCCGCATCCCTGCCAGTCAGGTGGCGCGCATCGAGATCATTCGTGGCTCGTCCAGCGATCTGGATGTGCAGAACAGCAACCAGATCGTCAACATCGTCCTGCTGGAAGCGCTGCCCACCAGCAGCCTGTCGAGCGAGATCAATGTCACGCAGTACAGCGACAGCACACTGAACCCTGGCGGTTCGCTCTCGCTGAGTGGCGAGCGCGGCCGTCTCAACTATCTGTTCAGCGGCCAGGTGGCCAGCGCCTATGAACATCAGGAGAGTTTCGAGACCAGCATCCTGGGCGACTTCTCGCGCAACGAGACCATCGATGCCGACCGCTACCGCGATCAGACCAATTACACATTCAATTCCACGCTGGCCTATGCCCTGACGCCGAACGACCGCATCACCCTCAATGCCCTGTATGGCGAACAGGACCCGCCCGTGAAGCTTTTGCGCACCTACGTCGATCAGCGCGCCAGGCCGATCAACACCTATTACGAACGCGAGACCATTCCGGCCACCGCCAGAAACTGGGAGATCGGGGGCGACTACGAGCACCGCTATGCCAGCGGCAGTCGCCTGAAGGGGCTGTTTATCGTGAACGAGCGTGACAATCAGTCCACGCGCGAGCGCTACCGCGCCACCTCGCCCGCAGATGCGGGCATCAAGAACCTGTTTCTGGACACCAGCAGTGTGTATCAGGAGAAGATCGTGCGTGGGTCCTATACATTCGATCTGACAGGCGGTCAGGGAGTAGAGCTGGGCCTCGAGCGCGCGCTGACTACACAGGACTCGGGCCTTCGCCAGGGTGTGCGCACTGGCGCACCCGGCGTGGCTGAGTACGGCGGCCTGACGCCACTGGTGCTGCCCAATGCATTCGGAACGATCGAGGAAATCCGCTATGAACCTTTCGCGGTGCACACATGGCAGATCAATCCGCGCATGACGCTGGAAAGCACACTGGTGGCAGAGTTCTCGGAGATATCCCAGTCCGGCGATGTCAACAACAAGCGTGATTTCAATTTCGTCAAACCGAAGGTGGACCTGCGCTTCGACCTTAGCAGCACGCTGCAGGTGCGTGGCACTCTGGAACGCTTCGTCTCGCAACTGACCTTTGCGGACTTCTCGCGCACGATCGATGAACGCGACATTGACCGGGACACAGTGGCGGGCAATCCGACGCTGGAGCCGGAAGAGAGCCTGCGCGCCGAGCTGAGTCTGGACTATCGGCTGCCAAGCGATGCCGGCACGCTCAACACGCGCTTCTTCTACTACGATTTCGACAACAAGATCGGCAAGATCGACATCTCGCCCTCCGTCAAGAATCTGCAATCCACCAATGGCAACATTGGCCCGGCCGTGGCCTATGGCCTGATCAGCAACGCCAGCCTGCGGCTGGGTTTCCTCGGGTTGCCGCAAGCGCTGGTGACCGCCGCACTGACCATGCAGGCAGCCAAGTTTGAAGACGACCCGTTCGTGCCTTACTCACATCGCTTTCCACCTTATGACCGTGGCAGCCTGCGCGTGACGTACAGACACGATCTGCCTGTCTACAACATGAGCTACGGCGTTACCTACAACGCCCGCGCCTATGATGGCCGCTATATCTACGAGAACGACAGCCGCTTCACCTGGATCGTTCCCGCCAATCTCAGCGCGTTTGTGGAAACGGTCGGTTTTGCAGGCCTGACCTACCGCCTTGAAGGCGGCAACCTTTCCGACTTCGAATCCTGCGCATTGCGCCGACGCTATGATGGCTACATGCGGAACGGTATCATCAAGGAAATTGAAAACAACTGCTCCACCACTGGCCCGCAAGTCGCGTTCAAAGTGAGGGGAACGTTCTAGTGACGCATCGGTTATTGTTTTCGCTGCTGCTGGCAATCATCTGGACCCTTTCTGGTCTGCCAGCACTTGCGCAACAATCCGACCTCGACAAGGTGCAAGTGACACGCCTGCTGGACAAGCCGATTATTGCGCCGGGCATACATCCCAGCATCGGAGTCAACATTCAGGGTCCTACGGTGGTGAAGGTCCCTGCATGGCTGACGAATCCGCTGGGCAATTACTATTTGTATTTCGCCGACCACAAGGGTGACTACATTCGTCTGGCGTATGCGGATGCGCTGACAGGCCCGTGGCAGATTTACGAGCCCGGGTCATTGCAACTCGCGGAATCGCATTTCCTCACGGCTCCGCCGACAGTTTCCGACGAGCGTGTG
>CAIRBI010000276.1 GCA_903876785.1 uncultured Gammaproteobacteria bacterium | reverse complement strand
GCATTGGCGTGCAGCAATGAGGCGAAGAAGTAGACATTACCCTCTTTTTCAACCCAGCCTGCCCACCACCCGGTGTTGTCCTGATTCTCCAACGTGGCCCAGCCGGTTTTGGCGCGCAGTACATAAGCGTCGCTTTCCTCCGTGACCATCATCTCCTTCACCGCCGCCATGCTCTGCTCCGAGAAAGGCAGCTCGTTGCGATACAGGCGCACGAGAAAGTCGACCTGTTGCCGTGGCGAAAGCCGCAATCCACCGGTCAGCCAGAAGGTGTCGATGCCGCCGGAAATATCGCGATTGCCATAGCCCACCGCATCGATGAATTCCTGCATGCGCTGCGCACCGACGCTCTTCACCAGCTGCTGAAAATGCGGCACTGCCGAGAGGCGAAACGCCGACTGCAGATCGAGATCGCGATTGATCTCCGTGCGGCCGCGCTGCACGCCGTCCCATGTAATCACTGTGTTCTTGTCGGCGATAACGCCAGTTTCCAGTGCCGCCAGCGCACTGAATATCTTGAAGGTGGAGGCTGGCAGGAAAGCCTGATCGACAATCTCTGCGTGGCCGGCCATATACGCGTTGTTGTGGAGATCATAGATCAGCACGCTGCCCTCGAAGCCGGTGGCATCGACGATGGCGCGCAACTCCGGCAGCTCCTGAACTATCGCGGTCGCAGGTGCCTGCGAATAAGCACCTTGGGCGCCGAACGACAAAATCACCAATAGAAATCGCCAAAAGAAACTCTGCACGACAAGTGCTCCTCGAACTCAGACTACAGGGGAGTTGGTGTTGGCCAGATCGACCAGCGCCTGCCCGGTGAGACGGTAGCGCACCCATTCATCCTGCGGCGCCGCACCCAGCGCTTGGTAGAATTGAATCGCGGGTTCGTTCCAGTCGAGCACGCTCCACTCCAGCCGTCCGCACTTGCGGGCGACGGCGAGTTGCGCGAGATGCACGAGCAAGGCCTTGCCTGCGCCATAGCCGCGATACTCTGGTGACACATAGAGGTCTTCCAGATAGATGCCATTGCGGCCCAGCCAGGTGGAGTAACTCGTGAAGAACACGGCAAAACCCACAGGCAGATCATCGATGCTGCAGATCAGCGCCTCCGTTGCCGAGTGTTCGCCAAACAGCGTTTCGACGATGTCCGCCTCACTGGCAACCACCTCGTGCTCGGCTCTCTCGTAAATCGCCAGTTGCGTGATGAAACCCAGAATTAGGGCGGCGTCTGCGGCGGTGGCCGGACGGATGGTGATGGTTGTCAAAGGCGGCTCCAGTTGGGCAATGGGTTTTTAAGAGCGGGCTGTTAAAGAGCGAGCTTATGCAGCAGGCGGCGCCAAGACGATCTTGTATTGCTCGCCGCCAATCTCGATGAGATCGCCAGACTTGATCTTGTTGCGGCGCCGGGTCTCGACGTTGCCATTGACCATGACATTGCCCTCGTCGATGACCGCCTTGGCCGCTGCACCGCTGTCGACGATGCCCTCGAACTTCAGAATCTTGTAGAGCTCGACGGGCTCGTGGTTGATCAGTACGTCTTTCATGGGTTTCCTTGAGTGTTGGTTTTTAGCCCTTTTTCAACTGGGCTCCAGCGGCAGTATCCTCGATCTCGAAGCCAAGCGCACGCACCTCGGCACGCAGGCGGTCGGCATCCTGCCAGCGCTTCTCGCGACGCGCGGTTTCACGTTCGGCCAGCAGACGCTGGGCGTTCTCGGGAATCACCACCGCAAGCAGTTGCCACTGCGCCAGACCCAGCCCGAAGACTTCGTCGAAGCGCAGCAGCGTGGCCTTCTTGCTGCCCGGGCTGAGTTCGGAATGCACCAGCTCCCAGGTCAGCGCCAGCGCGCGAGCGGTGTTCAGATCGTCGTTCACACAGCCGAGGAAGCGCTCCACATACGTCGCATCGGCAGTTGTCGGGGCACCCCAGTCGTGGCTCGCTCGCCGCAAACGCTCCAGTGCAGTGGCT
>CAIRBI010000275.1 GCA_903876785.1 uncultured Gammaproteobacteria bacterium | reverse complement strand
TCGATCAGCCGCGACACCATGCCCTGCTCGATGATGGAGTAACTGCGCGGGCCAAGGCCGGTGCCCAGAAAGATGTCGGTGATGTCGCGGCGGCGGCACTTGATGCCGTTGAGCATGTACCCGGACTGGCCGTCGCGGGACACTTTGCGCTTGATGGAAATCTCGTTGTACTGGGCGTACTCGCCCTTGATGCGGTTGTCACTGTTGTCGAACACCAGCTCGATGCTGGCCTGCCCCACCGGCTTGCGCCCACCCGAACCGTTGAAAATAACGTCGGTCATGTTCTCGCCGCGCAGGTTCTTTGCAGAGCTTTCCCCCATCACCCAGCGCACGGCATCAATGATGTTGGATTTGCCGCAGCCATTGGGCCCAACCACCGCACACAGATTGCTGGGAAAATTTACCGTAGTGGGATCAACGAAGGACTTGAAACCGGCTAATTTGATACATTTCAAACGCATGAAAGACTCTGTTATTAGTGCCACTAAATCAGCGAGATGCAGGGCGCGAGTTTATCCGATAAGGCGCGGGGAATGACACAAAAAAATCCCGGCCCGGACATGCTGTCGTAATGAAGGTGTGATGCACCGCATGAATCGATGCAAAGTGTATAAAATTGCACAACTTTTTGACCGTGCGTGGCTGGACAATGGCCGTCATTCTCACTATGCTCGCGGCATCACTTCCAATAACTGAACAACCACATGAATTCCTCGCCAGGCCAAAGTCCGACGGGGGTGTCGCTGCTGCATAAATCGATGAACTCTATTCCCATGTCCAGCTCATTACATGCCCGCCCTGCCCGTCACACAACCGCCGCTGCCGTTATGTGGCTTTCGATCTGTGCCTGTGCCACTGTCCAGGCGGATACGCCGCTGGGCTGGATGAATTCGGATCATTTGAGTGCCTACACCCTCAACGCTCGCAAAGTCGATTTCACCGCCAGCACCATCGCGGTGAATGAAAGCATCGATTTTCTGAATATCCGCGAAGATCTGCTCGCCGGCACACGCCAACTGGAAGGCGACAGCGGCGATCTCGACGGTAATCGCTTCGAACTTCAGGTAGGAATCACGTCGTTCCTCAGCGCGTTTTACCGCCGGCAGCAACAGGATCTGACCATTGACCTGGGAGAGATAAGCTCTATCAATCTCACCGAAATCGACAGCGGCCTGGCAACCACCGCGACGGGCTATGGTCTCAAATGGAATTTCTTTGAAGCCGGCCACTTCGACGATGCGCAGTCCTGGCAAGCCGCCAGCCTTGAGTTGACCCGCACAGAAAACAGCACAGACGATTTTTCCGGCGCGTTGAACCGTATCACGCTGAGCGGCAATGCCACCGTGCTGTTCACCGAACCGCAGACTTTCCGCCTCCAGGACATGGAAGACGACGGCTGGCAGGCCCGCTTTCTCTACAGCTTTCCCCTCGGCAGCAAAATGACGACAACCCTGTGGCTCGGCTATGCGGAAACCTCAGCGACTTCGGGGACTGGATCGGACATCAAAGTTGCCTCCCTGGCCACCGCGTTCGACCAGTCCTTCAGCGTTGACGAAAATCAGATGCTGGTCGGCGCCGGCTTGAACTGGCAGGCCACGCCCCGCATTCCCGTGCAGTTGAGCTACGAGTACATCAGCATCACCAACAGCGATGTCACCACGCTTGTCAATCCCTCGAACGTACTATTGCCCAGCTTCCTGCGAGCCAATAACCTCGGGAATGTCGATGCCGACGCCAACCATACCCTGAAAGGCAGCATCAGCTTCTGGATAACACCCAAATTCAACATAAGTCTGACCGGCAAATTGTTCAGCAATCAGTTCCTGGGTGTAATCCCGCATTACAACAACCCGTTGAGCGGCTCGTTCTCCGAGCAGCCCTACGGTTACGCAGGTATTCAATTGGGCCTGCAACTGTAAGCCTCTACCAATCAATCTGAAGTACACAGGGAAAACCAGTCATCGTGATCAAGAGCCTAAAGCAGTACGGAAAGTCACTTCTCGCAGCCAGCATCGTCCTGGGGATGGGGTTGGCCAGTGCCACGCAGGCAGGTGACTTCACGTTCACCAACAATCAGATCTCGCTCACCAGCACAGGCTTTTCGCAGACGCCAACCATTGCTGGCACCGGCATCATCAGCCAGGTGACGCAAGTGCCGAAGACTGCGGATCTCGGCATACCTGGCTTCAGCTTCGGAATTGCCCGCAATGGCACATTGACCGATGGCACTTATACTTTCCGCGTCGGTGTTGTTATTGATGACGACAATTCCGGGCGGCGTATAGAAGCCGTGATTCAAACCGTGA
>CAIRBI010000274.1 GCA_903876785.1 uncultured Gammaproteobacteria bacterium | reverse complement strand
TTCCGCGAGCGACCTGAACCGTCCCTATGACCGCCTGCCGGAGTTGCTGCTGGGCAGTGACTACGCGCTCGGCCCTCTGCGCGTGGGCTTCGACGCCAGCCATGTGCGCTTCGATCGCACACTGGACAAGGACCTGCTCACAATCGCGCAACTGAACAACGGCGCACTGGTCACCGGCACACGCGCCCACATCGAGCCGCAGATCAGCTGGCCGGTGCGTGGCAATGCTGGTTTCTTCGTCCCGACGGCCAAATACAAGTACACATCGTGGCAGCTTGATCAGCAGGCCAATGGCACGCTGGACAATCCCGACCGCGGTCTCGGTGTCTTCAGTCTCGACACCGGCCTGTTCTTCGACCGCCCCATGGGCAACGGCCTCACTCAAACCCTCGAGCCGCGCCTTTACTACCTGTACAGCGAGCAGCAGGATCAGTCGCTGCTGCCGACCTTCGACACGGCGCAGCTCAACTTCAGCTACGGCCAGCTATTCCGCGACAACCGCTTCAGTGGTCAGGATCGCATTGGCGACGCCAATCAGCTCAGCGTCGCGCTCGCCAGTCGCTTCATCAACGCCAGCGGCGAAGAGAAGGCCAGAATCAGCGTCGGGCAGATCGTCTATTTCGAGGACCGCATCGTCTCCATGGACAGCCTGCTGCAGAACTGGGTGACATTGCAGGCCCGCAACACCGACCGCTCGGCGATTCTGGGGGAGGGGCTGTACCAGTTCAACGACTCCTGGCGCATCAACTCCGACGTGCAATGGAATGAAGATCAGCAGCACGTCGACGAGGGCAGCTTCGGCTTCCGCTATCAATCCGCTGCCAACCACATTTTCAATCTGGCCTACCGCTACCGTTTGCTCGTAGATCTGTATGGCGCGGTGCCCATCCAGATCGATCCACGCATCAAGCAGAGCGACGTTTCCGCCATCTGGCCGCTGAACAATAGTTGGCGTTTGCTGGGCCGATGGAACTATGATCACAGCAACAGCCGCAACCTCGACACCTTTGCGGGAGTCGAATACAGCAACTGCTGCGCCACCATCAGACTGGTCGGCAGGGAGTGGATCGATGACGACGAGTTCTATCTGCTGCATGACGAAACCAATACCGGCGTGTTTTTTCAGCTGACACTCAACGGCCTCGGCAATATCAACGGCGGTGGTATCACCAGACTGCTCAGTGACGGCATCCTGGGCTTCAAGGAGTATGGACAAGATGAGTAAGTTGCAAATCACCGCGCGCGGGCCGCAGGCCTGGGCTTCAATCGCGATTGTGCTGTTCACTCTGGTGAGTGGCAGCAGCGCCTGGGCGCAACGCGAGGTGCTGGACAAGGTCGTGGCGATCGTGGACGAAGGCGTCGTCCTGCAGAGCGAGCTTGAGGCGCGCCTGGCACAAGTGCGAGAGCAGTCAGCCGCTGCGGGGCAACCGCTGCCTGCCGCCGACGAGCTGCGCACGCAGCTGATTGAAACCCTGGTGGTGGAAAATCTGCAGACGCAACTGGCCGAGCGTATGGGCATCCGCTACGACGACGACACCATCAATGACGTGATCGGCTCGATTGGCCAGCAGAACAACATGACCTTTGACGAGTACGTCACCGTGCTCGAAGGTCAGAATGATTACCTGAACACCCGCAATCAGATCCGCAAAGAGCTTACCCTGCGCGACCTGCAGCGCGGCATGGTCAACCGCCGCATCAACATTACAGATCAGGAAATCGAAAACTTTCTGAACTCGGAGATGGGTCGCGTCACCATGGCGCCGGATTACCTCGTCGACCAGACGCTGATCGTGGTAGGTGAGGACGACACCGACGACATGATTCAGGCCAAAGAGCAGTTCGCTCAGCAGATGCTGGAGGCCATTCAAGGCGGCACGGAATTCACCCAGGCCCGTGCTATTGCCCAGCGTGGCGCTGCCGCGACACCGCCGACAGCCTATCAGGCAACCGGCGGAGAACTCGGCTGGCGCAAGGCTGACGCCCTGCCTACGCTGTTCGTCGATCTGGTTCCTACCATGAAGGCCGGGGAAATACGCGGCCCGATTCGCAGCCCGAGCGGCTTCCACCTGGTGTATCTGAAGGAAGTGCAAGGCGACATCACCAGCATGGTCAATCAGACCCGTGCACGCCACATCCTGATTACGCCGAATGAGATCCGCACGGAAGAACAGGCCAAGGCGCTTATCGACTCTCTCTATGCGCGCATCAACAATGGCGAGGACTTCGCCCAGATCGCGCGCGAAATGTCCGATGACTCCGCCTCAGTAGTCGCTGGCGGGGACATGGGCTGGGCCAACGAAGGCGGCATGCCGCCCGATTTTGAAGTCGTCATAAAGGACATGGAGATCGGCAAAGTCAGTGAGCCCTTCCGCACCAGCTTCGGCTGGCATATCGCCGAGGTGCAGGAGCGCCGCGAGCAGGACATGAGCCTCGAGTTCAGTCGCCAGCAGGCGGAAAACACCCTGCGCACCCGCAAGTTCGAGATTGAATTGCAGAACTGGCTGGTCGAGATTCGCGAGAAGGCCTACGTCAAGATTATCGAGTAGTGAACGCCCTGACTCCTGCCATCGATCGCATCGTCCTTACTCCGGGGGAACCTGCCGGTATCGGCCCGGATCTGTGCATTCAGCTCGCCCGCGAGCCCAGCACGGACAGTGAACGTATCGTGATCGCCGACCCGCTGCTGTTGCTCGAACGCGCAGCACAACTGGGCCTGCGTCTGCTCCTCAAGCCCTTCGACCCTGCGGCGCCACGCCGCGCCAGTCCGGCCAACACCCTGAGCATCATTCCCGTCAGCCTGCGCGCGCCGACTGTTCCGGGGCACCTCAATGTGGCGAATGCTGACTATGTGCTGGAGACATTGCGGACAGCCGTGAGCGTCTGCCTGAAGGGCGACGCCGACGCCATGGTCACCGGCCCGGTGCAGAAGAGCATCATCAACGATGCGGGTTACCCCTTCACCGGCCACACAGAGTTCCTCGCCGATCTGTGCGGCGTGGAGCTGACCGTGATGATGCTCGCCACGCCAGGCTTGCGGGTGGCGCTGGCCACCACGCATCTGCCACTGGCCCAGGTGCCCGCCGCCATCACCGCACCGCTGCTCCGCAACATCATCCGCATTCTCGACGCCGACCTGCGCCATCGCTTCGGCATTGTCCGCCCGGCCATTCTGGTCTGCGGGCTCAATCCTCATGCCGGAGAAGGCGGGCATCTGGGTCGCGAGGAAATCGAGATCATCGAGCCTGTGCTGCACGAGATGCGCGCCCTGGGTGTGAACCTGATCGGCCCGCTGCCCGCGGACACCCTGTTCACGGCCAAATACCTCGACCATGCAGACGCAGTGCTGTCGATGTACCACGATCAGGGGTTGCCAGTGCTCAAATTCAAGGGTTTCGGCAATGCCAGCAATATCACGCTCGGCCTGCCGATCATCCGCACCTCGGTGGACCACGGCACCGCCCTGGATCTGGCCGCAACCGGCAAGGCCAGCGTCGGCAGTCTGCAGGAGGCTATTGCCACCGCACAGCTGATGGCCAGACACACAAGACAAGGAAGCGGCCAGACATGAACAAGTTTCCGCGCAAGCGCAATGTTGACGCCGGCTCTCGCGATGGCGGGCGCAGCTCCTCAGCAAAGAAGGGACTGCAGAACGACGGTTTCGAACACCGCGCACGCAAACGCTTCGGGCAAAACTTTCTGCACGATCAGAACGTCATCCTGCGCATCATCAACGCCATTCATCCGCAGCCGACGGATCACATGGTCGAGATCGGCCCTGGCCAGGGCGCTCTGACGCGCAAGTTGCTCGCCAACTGCGGCAAGCTGGATGCCGTCGAGCTTGACCGCGACCTCGCCGCCTATCTGCAGCAGACACTCGGAGAAGACCCCCGCTTTGAGCTGCACCTGGGCGACGTGCTGAAATTCGACTTCAGCACTTTGAGCAATGTCCCGCGTTCACTGCGCGTGGTCGGCAACCTGCCCTACAACATCTCCACGCCCTGCATGTTCCACCTGCTCAACTACAGCCACCTGATTCAGGACATGACCTTCATGCTGCAGCTGGAAGTCGTGCAGCGTCTGGCGGCGCAACCCGGCGATGAAGAATTCGGCCGTCTCGGCCTGATGATGCAGTACTACTGCGAGGTCGAGCATCTGTTTGATGTGCCACCCGGCGCCTTCACGCCCCAACCCAAGGTCTGCTCAGCAATCGTGCGCCTGACCCCGCATCGCGAGCTGCCCGTCAGGGTGCTCGACGTGCGCTGCCTGCAGGACGTGGTAAGGGTGGCCTTCACCCAGCGTCGCAAGACCTTGAAGAACAGCCTGCGCACCCTCATATCAGAGGCAGAGTTAAGCAAGCTGTCAATCGATCTGGGTTTGCGACCAGAGAATCTGTCACTGGCGGATTACGCCAGGATAAGCGACAGTATCACCAGGGCCGCCGGTACCGGGTCGAAGGCAGCACAACAGGAGGAGTCCTATGTTGAATAATGAGCTCGGGCATGCGGCCACACCCCAGGGCATCGATATTTCCGTGAAGACGCAATATCTGCAGGAACAGTCTGACCCAGACAACAACCGTTATGTATTTGCCTACACCATCGGC
>CAIRBI010000273.1 GCA_903876785.1 uncultured Gammaproteobacteria bacterium | reverse complement strand
TCCTCCTTTCTCTTGAATCAAATAATGTAAATGAATCAACAACGCGGAATCGTGTATTGCCGCCACATCTCGTCCATCTCATCCACCGGACACAACCACATTGCCACGACACTCTCTTTCGAGTGCAATGCCGCATGCCCCCCGGCGTGCCGGTTGCGTTCCACATCCAGCACGATGCCCAGCTCATCCAGCCCCGCAAAAATCGCCTGCCGCACTACGGGCTGGTGCTCGCCGACGCCGCCGCCGATGCTGATGGCATCGACGCCTCCCAGCACCGCAATGGCTGCGCCGACGCTCTTGCGAATCTGCATGGCATAGTGGGCCAGTGCCGCGTCGGCCCGGGCCGGTTCCAGCGCCAGCACGGCGCGCATGTCGCCATTGCCTGCACCGAGTGCGGCGAGACCCGAGCGTCGGCTGAGCACACTGTCCAGTTCGTCCACCGACAATTTTTCCTGGCGCAGCAGATGCAGAACGATGCCAGGATCGATGCTACCGGATCGGGTCGACATCACCAGCCCTTCCAGTGGTGTGAAACCCATCGTGGTATCGATGGCCTGATCGTCACGCCAGGTGGTCACCGAGCAACCGCTGCCCAGTTGCAGCGTGATGAGACGACGGGGTCTTATGTTGCCCGCTTCCTTTGACAGTCTCTGTACGCTGCGCCACTGGCTGCGATGCGCAAGCCCGTGAAATCCGTAGCGCCGCAGCGGCCAGCGTGGCGACAGATTTGCCGGCAGCGCGTAATGCGAAGCAACGTCAGGCATCCGGGCGTAGAGCCCGGAATCGAAGACGGCATACTGGGGCAGCTGTGGCCAGCGCGTCGCAACGATCTGAATCAGCTGCAGAGCCAGCCGATTGTGCAGCGGGGCCAGCGGAGCCCAGTGGGCAATGCGTTCGAGGAGCGCCGCATCCAGCAGGCCCGGAGTTTCCGTGACCAGCCCCGCATGCACGATTCTATGCAGGACCGCCGTTGGCATGGACCGGCCTTCCGATGCAAGATTTTCCAGCGCCTGATGCAGCGATTCACACAGGGTTTCGACATTGCCCTCGAAACCCTGCTGCCAGACGCAGCGCCCTTCATCTGCAGCGACCTGCGCCAGTTTCAGACTGGAACTGCCACCATTGCACAGCAGTATGTTTGCTTGGGAGTTCATGACCTCAATCCTGATTCCTTGACTGCACCAGCACACCATCAGCCACCGCATCGGAAGGGAAGATCACCACCCGCTCGCCTTCCTGCAGACCACCCAGCACCTCGGCATACTCGGCACTGCGCTCGCCCGCATCGACAGCACGCAGCCGTGCCATGTCATCTTCAATCACGAACACATGCCAGCCACTGTCGCGCCGGAACATCGCGCTGGTGGGCACGGTCAGCGCCGAGGGCTGCTCCGACGTCACAATGGCTGCCTCGATGCGATACTCGGCGCGCAGGGCGGGATTACTCTCCAGCAACTCGCCAATGACATTGACGCGCTGCTCCTCGACGCCGAGTGCCGAGAATTTGGTGAACGCCTCGGGTTCGATGTAACGGACCCGCGCCTCCAGCGTCTCGGTGCCACCCCAGCCGGAAATCAGCATGCGGTCGCCGGGAGTCACCTGCACGGCTTCCTGGGTCAGCAGATCCACCACCAGCTCCATGGCATCGCCGCGACTGATTTGAAACAGCGGCGTGCCTGCCGGGACGACGCGTTCATTCTTCTCGAAGACGTGCTGCACGATGCCGGCGGTCGGCGCCAGCACGGGCACCAGCCCTTCGGGGCCGGCGTCGCTGAAGCCGATGAGCTGCGCATTGGCGCTGTCAATTTCCGCGTGCGCGGCATCCAGGCTCGCCTGCGCCGCTCGCAGCCGAGTCTGCGCCACAGCGGCGGATTGCAGATAGATGTCACGTTCTTCCTGACCGATGAGACGCTGCGCAAACAGTTGCTCCCGGCGCTGTGCCTCCTGCTGGGCCAGTTGCAGCGCACCCTGCGCCTCGCTCATGCCAGCCTCGGCCGCCGTGCCGCGCGCCTGCACTGCCACCAGGGTTGCACGCAGAACCGCTTCAGTGCGTTGATTCTCGGGCGCCACGGCAATGCTGCTCAGCGCCTGCCCGGCCAGCACGCGATCGCCCTCGATCAACACAGTGCGAAGCAGTTGTCCGCCGACCGGTGCCGCCACGATAAAGGGCTCCCTGGCACGGGCGCGCCCCTGCTCCTGCACTGTCACCAGCAGCTCGCGTCGCTCGATCAACGCCGTATCCACTGTCATGGGCTGCGGCCGCAGGGCGAGCACGATCAGCAGGGCCACTCCCAGAAGCAGAAGCAGGCTCCACCACCAGCGGCCAAGGCGGCTATGCGTGGATGTTGTTTTGGGTGTGTTGTTCAAGATGTTCGCAGGCTCCTTTTCATGCTGTCACTCACGCGTTTTCAAGACGCTGACCAGATCAATGGCATCCAGGCGGCGGCGCACCGCCAGCGCACTGCCAGCCGCTGCCAGCAAGGTTATCACTGCGGCCAGCATATAGGTTCGGGGCGAGATCACAAATGGCACGCGGAACGTGTCCGTCTGCAGCGCCTGCACCATCAGCAAGGCCATGAAGTAACCGATGATCCACCCCAGCGGAATCGCCAGCAGCGTAATCACCGCCTGCTCTCCCAGCAACAGCACCGCCACCTCGCCGCGCCGAAAGCCCATGACGCGCAGGCTGGCAAGTTCGCGACCGCGCTCGGACAAACCGATACGGGC
>CAIRBI010000272.1 GCA_903876785.1 uncultured Gammaproteobacteria bacterium | reverse complement strand
TTGGGATTTCCGCTGGCACATCAGTTGGCAAATCGGTGGGCAGACGGGTCATCATCGAAGAGGCAAATCCGCTCAGGTGCAGCTCAGGCCGGGCTGCGGACGCGAACTCAAGGTACCAGACTCTCGACGTAACGGCCAAGTGCAGATGCGAGAAGACGTTGCGGGCTCTCCTCATAGAGAGCCAACAGACCGCCGCGACTGTCGATGGCGACAACATCCATGATGCGGCCACTGTTGACCTCCAGCAATGTCAGCTGCAGACGGGCGCGATCGAGACCAAAGCCATCGAGCAATGCAGGTGCGTCGGTATATCGAAGGGTGTCGGCTATTTCCGACCAGGTGCCTGCAGTATCTTCCCAAAGCAGCAGTCGCGGGTATACCACGTAGTCCAGACCACTGCTTGCCGCATTCTGGCGGGCACGGAAAATTGACTCCGCCTCTCCAGCCCGCATTACCCGCGGAAAGCGCAAACCAATTTCGCTCATCAGCAGGTCGCTTACCTGATCCGGTGGATTGGTATTTTCCGTCGCTGGCAGCGCGTCAGGGACCGTCAGCGCAACCAGCTCATTGATCCCACTCATCGCCACGTAGAAACTGGTGTCCTGTGAGAGGACCCAGTGCGCGTTGCGCTCCACCTCATGATCCGGAGTGAGTCCGACATGGTCGGAAAAGGCGATACCATCGTTGTAGAGCTCCTGCAATCCGGTGCAGGAAAGCAGCGGCGCAATACAAATGGCGAGCAATGGAAATTTCAGCATCTTCAGAGTTCCTCTCCTTGATCAGTGGCCGGCAACTCGCTGCCGGTGGGCCACTGGTTACCCTTCTGTAGCATTTTGCTTGCCAACCCCCCACCCCCTACATTTCCCGCACACGGGAACAACGGCGGCACCGGTACACATGATCGGCGCCCGTGAGCACCATGATCTGCGGCGGCCAGCTGCATCTGCACAGCAAGTAACCCAGTTTCTGCGCCATTTCGATCTCCTGCAGACGCTCCTGTAGACTGGCTGGCTGGCTCAGCGCCTGCGGTTCGGTCGCCACTGATTGTGGCGGTCGAGGCACAAGTCTGACCGGCGTTTGCGTCCGGGAGACATCGGCAATTGCCGCCGCAACGGTGGCCGTGACTTTGGAAACCTGCGCAGGCTGGCGCTTCACAACGCAGTCACCTGTATCCAGCATGGCCTGCAATTCATCAAGATTCATGCAAACACCCTCGTCCCGGCGGGGTTCTGCTGTGCGCCCTGTGTTTGGTTCAAAAACGCCTGTCCCTGCCCCACAGCAAAGTGACTTCCTGCAGATTGCGCTGCATGGCCGACCCTATTAAGCACCACTCCACTGACCTTAACGTCGTTCTCACACAATTGCGCCAGATGTTCTTGTGCTCTCCCTACTCGTGTACCTCCTGCGCCGATCACGAACAGTAAATCGCTGCAGTAGCGGGCCAATTGCAGGGTATCCAGGGCGTCTTCCAGTGCCGGAGCATCCACGACAATCGTGTCATAACGGCGCTCCAGCATATCCAGCACTCTGCAAAAACGTTTGCTTGCCAGCAACTCCAGCGGATTGGGGGGCATTATTCCCGCTGGAATGACATCGACGCGCCGTTCGGCGAGGCTGTGCAGGCAGTCACGAAGCTGGGCGGCACCTGCGATCAGATGTGACAAGCCCGGTGCGCCCCCTGGCAGGCCCAGACAGCTGCGCTTGCCGCGCATGTCGGCATCGATCAGAAGGACTTTTTCCATGCGCCCCAAAGCCAACGCCAGATTGGTTGCCACCGTTGTCTTACCCTCCCCCTTGCTCCCGGACGTCACCAGAATGGTCCTGCCACGGGGAAACTGCTCATACGTCTCCTGCGGGGGCCGCAACAGCTGAACAGCGGTGCGCAAACTCTGGACAGCTGCGACGAAACCCGCGTCCATCGCAGACGTGGGGTCCACCCCGGCATGCACGACTGGCAGGCTGCCCAGGCAAGGCAAGCCTAGCTGCCGTTGTATGTCAGTCGCAAAATCCAATGTATCCCGCCAATAAAATCTGGCCACGAGAATGGTGGCGGGGACAGTCACTGCAGTGAGATAGCCGAGAAAAATCCACAACGCATGCGGCCCTGGCAGTGGCTCTTGTGGCAGGCTGGGGAAATCAATGACCCGCGCCTTCACCAAGTTGCCTAGAGAATCGTCATAGCTCTCCACAACTCTCCGCACCAACGCATCTCCAAGCCCTTCGAACGACTGCAACGGCGTGGCAAGAGGCAGCGGAGGGGGCAGAAGTTCTGTTATCACTGGCAAGTTCGCAGTCACTGGAAAGTCGGCAAATGGCTCCTCAATGACCCCGACATCCCTCAAATTCAAAGCCGGTGCATCTATCACACTCTCAAGCTTCCTGATCAGAAGCGCGGCAGCTTCCGCAATCTGTTCGACCTGGGTTCGAGCGGTGTAATCAACATAAGCGCTGACCACCGATTCCGCACCTGCCTGGGCTGTGCGGGGATCATTGGCAAGATAGTGGACCGCAAGCAGATGGGTTTGCGGTACCACCTCCACACGCAATGAAGGGCGCGATACACCGGCGACAGTCGCCGATGCCACGATTTCTCGCTGAGTATTCATGAATTCAGAGTGCAGAAACCGGGAATTTTCCGCCAGTGCTGCGGCGCGGGACATGTCTGGCTGCGAAGAAGCGGCGGCTGTTGCGGCGGCAGTAATCTGCACTTCTACCAGTGCTCGCGACTCGAAAACAGGTTCCAACAGGAAGATCAATGCTGCAACCGCCACAGCCACTGCCAGCCCGCCGCACAGCAACCACCTGCTGTGCTGGCGCAATGGCCACCACCATCCCGGTGCGCGCATTGAATCGGCAACTTCCCTCATATCCAACTCTCTGCGCCTGCGCTGCCTGTCCAGACATTCATCACGTCACGGATTCCCCTTGTCGCTAAGCTTCTATCCGTGATATATCGACCGCCTTTCTCATACCTTGAACAGCAGTCGTCGATGAGCAGCATTCTTCAGCACAGCACTCCCCAGCCACCGGATACGACAGGCGGCCTCTATCGATCCCTGTTCATGGACAACACTCCCATGCTGGACGTGCGCGCTCCGATCGAATTTATCAAGGGAGCCTTCCCGCTCGCCAGCAATATGCCGCTGCTCGACGACGATCAGCGACGCCGCGTTGGCACGGCCTATAAGCAATATGGTCAGCAGGCTGCCATTGAGCTGGGACATCGTCTTGTGAGCGGAGAAATCAAGGACCAACGGGTAACTGCTTGGAACGAGTGGCGACAGGCTCACCCACAGGGTTGGCTCTATTGTTTCCGGGGTGGATTGCGTTCGCAGATTGCACAGCAATGGCTGGCAGACGTTGGCGTCCATATCCCAAGGGTGCCGGGCGGGTACAAGGCGTTGCGCCAATTTCTGACAGAAACGATAGAGGAGGTCAGCGAGAAACGGCACTTTGTGGTAGTCGCTGGACCGACCGGGTCCGGCAAGACAGCTCTGCTGCGCAGTCTCTCTGCATCTGCAGATCTCGAAGGGCTGGCCGGCCACAGAGGATCGGCCTTCGGCAGTCAGCTCAGTGGTCAGCCGGAGCAGATCAGCTTCGAGAACGCGCTGGCCATTCGGTTCCTGCAACTGTCAGCGCTGGATGCCCGGGTTTGGTACCTTGAAGACGAGAGCAAGGCAATCGGGTCGCTGTCCGTACCACACCGACTTTATGAAACTATGCGACGCTCCCCACTCGCCTTGATCCGCGCGCCACTGGAGACCCGCACCAACACGATCCTCAATGATTATATCCGTGAGAATCTGCGCGAGTTTCAAGAGCTCGATCCCGCACTCGGATTCACCCGTTTCTCACAATACCTGCTCGGCAGTCTCTCGCGCATTGAACGGCGGCTGGGCGGGGATCGCTATAAGGAAATTGCTGGAGACATGCAGGAAGCGCTCAGAACACAAGCGAACTGCGGCGACACGGACGCGCACGCTGTCTGGATCGTCAAGTTGTTGCAGCATTACTACGACCCCATGTACGCGTATCAACTGAACAAGCGTCAGGCAATCGTCAGCTTCGAAGGCAGTGACGAAGAATTTCTCGCCTGGGCTCAGGTCCCGGCCACGGCATAGATGCCAGGGGCATTGCGCAGGTAGCCCTTGTAGTCCATCCCATAACCAAACAGGTAGCTGTCCGGAGCCACCAATGCAGTGAAATCGGCCTGCGGAAGCACCGGCGTGCGTCGATCATGCTGTTTGTCCACCAGCACCGCACACTTGACGCTCGCCGCCTCCTGCTGGAGACAATAGTTGATGATGCCTGCCAGAGTGTCGCCCTCATCAAGAATATCATCCACGATCAGCACGTTGCGCCCACGCAATGGGATGGACGGATACGCCCTCCACTGCAGATCGGCACCCGTGAGCCTTTCGCGGTAACGGGTCGCATGCAGATAGTCGACCTGCAGAGGAAAAGACAGCCTCGGCAGTAATTTGCCAGTGACGACCACAGCACCCGTCATCACACTCAGTAATACGGGATTGCTGTCGCCGAGTTCGCGGGTAATCGCAGCGGCCATGCGGTCCAGCGCCGCCTCGACCTCCTGCTCGGTGAACAGGCAGCGCGCCTCCTGCAGTACACGCTGGATTTCTTCAATCATGATGCCTCCCGGGTCAATTCTTCCACCAGGCGTCTCGCCCGGCCCCACTGCTCGGACTGTTCCAGCAGGTCTGGTGTCCAACTCTCGCGATGCTGCATGCGCCTCAGGCGTGGATTGCCCGGTACCTGCGAATTCTCCAGATGGGCCAGCGCCAGCAAAGCCTGTTGGCGATCATTGCAGACCAGAATCATGTCACAACCCGCCCCCAGCGCGGCATCGACCCGCTGCTGCATACCTCCTGCCGCGGCAGCGCCCGCCATCACCAGATCGTCGCTGAAGATCACACCATCGAAGCCCAACTCGCCGCGCAGCACAGTCTGGAGCCAATACTTCGAAAACCCGGCACAGGCTGGATCCACATTTTCATAGATCACATGGGCTGGCATTACGGCATCCAGCAGCCCGATGCAGCGCGCGAAGGGTTGCAGATCCTGTTCATGTATTTGCGCCAAAGAGCGGGTGTCGACAGGGATATCGGTATGCGAATCTGCCGCAACGTTGCCATGCCCGGGGAAGTGCTTGCCCGTGGTCGCCATGCCCGCGTCGTGCATGCCACTCATGAAGGCGCTGGCCAGAATGCTGACTCGCTCAGGATCGGTGGCGAAGGCACGATTGCCAATCACCTGGCTCAAGCCGGTGTGCAGATCGAGGACGGGAGCAAAACTGAAATCAATGCCGCTGGCCAGCACCTCAGCAGCCATGAGCCAGCCACACTGCATTGCCTGCTCGATCGCAAACCCTGGATTCTCGTCCCAGCAGCGCGAGAAGCGCAGCATTGGCGGCAGACGCGTAAAACCCTTCTGCAGGCGCTGCACCCTGCCCCCCTCTTGATCCACGGCAATCAGCATGTCCGGGTTACAAGCACGAATCTCAGCGGTCAACTCACGCAACTGTGCCGGGTCCGCGTAGTTGCGTGCAAACAGGATAACGCCGCCCACCTGCGGAGAGCGCAGCAAATCACGCTCCTCCGCCTGCAGTTTCACGCCCTGCAGATCGAGCATGAGGACACCCGGTGCGCGGGCAGAGGCGGACGGGGCGTTGTGCATGCTTGTCTGAATCATGGTGGTTAACGCGGCCTCCGAGGCCGGATTGGATTGGCACGCGGGATTATCACAAATTCAGGCGGAGCGAGCAAAGCACTTGTCATCCATATGCAGCTGTATATACTTACAGCACTTCTATTTACCCAGCAGGCGATGACACCATGATCAATCTCACCCCGCGTCAAGCCGAAATACTCGCTTACATCAAGGATTACCAGCAGGAAACCGGCTTTCCGCCGACCCGTTCGGAGATCGCCAAAAAAATGGGGTTCAAGTCACCCAATGCCGCGGAGGACCACCTGCGCGCACTGGAAAGAAAGCAGGCTATCCAGATGATCCCCGGTACTTCTCGTGGTATTCGTCTCCCAGCCGTGGAACATGCCGGACTGCCGATCATCGGACAGGTCGCTGCTGGCAGCCCGATCCTGGCAATCGAGTCGATCGATGATTATTGCGATATTCCCGCGGATTTCTTTCGCCCTCGCGCCGAC
>CAIRBI010000271.1 GCA_903876785.1 uncultured Gammaproteobacteria bacterium | reverse complement strand
CGCCAACATCCGCCGCTTTCTGGTCGAGATGCCGATGACCTTCACCTACTTTGCCCCGCTGGGCATGGTGCTGGTAGTGATGCTCGGTGCGGGCGTGGCGGAACGCTCCGGCCTGTTCGCCACCGCCATGAGCGCCTTCGTGAAGAAATCGCCCGCCTTCCTGCTGACCCCCGCCGTGGCCTTCATGGGCATGATGGGCAACCTCGCAGCAGATGCCGCCTACGTGGTGCTGATTCCTCTCGCGGGGGTGATCTTCGCGGCGGCGGGTCGCCATCCGATTGCGGGTATCGCCTGCGCGTTTGCAGGAGTCTCTGGCGGCTTTTCTGCCAACCTGCTGCCGGGCCAGCTCGACGCCCTGCTGCTGGGCCTGACACAAACCGCCGCGCAAACCATCGACCCGGCCTTCACGGTCAACATCGCGGGCAACTGGTACTTCATCGCCGCAATGCTGGTGGTGTTCCTGCCGGTGATCTGGTACCTCACGGACAAGGTCATCGAGCCGCGTCTGATGCCGCTGACGGCGAGCAATGCCGGCATCAATCCCAGCAGCGTGCAGGCGGAGAGTGGAGATCGTGAACTGGAGAGACGCGGATTGGCGCGGGCCGGCTATGCGGCGCTGGGCGTGATGGCGCTGTGGGTGGTGTTGTTTGTCATGCCCGGCACGCCGCTGATCGAAGAAGAGGCCGCTGGCGGAGGACGTTTGCAGCCTTTTTATCAATCGCTGATCGCCGCCTTCATGATTCTGTTTCTGGCCTGCGGCTGGGCCTACGGATCAGCCACCGGCAGCGTGAAAGACCACCGCGACATCGTGCGCATGATGTCAGCGTCCATGGGCGACATGGCCTATTACCTGGTGCTGGCATTCGCCGCCGCGCATTTTGTGGCGATGTTCAACTGGTCGAACCTTGGACTGATCATCGCTGTGAACGGCGCCGGACTGATCCAGAGTGTGGACCTGCCCATCACCGCGCTGCTGCTGGTAATCGTCGTCACGACCACCTTGATCAACCTCTTCATCGGCTCTGCCAGTGCCAAGTGGGGCCTTCTGGCACCGGTGCTGGTGCCGATGCTGATGCTGCTGGGCGTGAGCCCGGAGATGACCACCGCGACCTATCGCGTGGGCGATGGCGCCACCAACATCATCACTCCGTTGATGCCCTACTTCGCGCTGATCCTCACCTTCTGCCAACGCTGGAACAAAGAATTCGGCATTGGCAGTCTGGTCGCTACGATGATCCCCTACTCGATCTGGCTGTTGCTGACCGGCATGGTGCTTGTCGTGGCCTGGATACTGTTCGGCCTGCCACTGGGGCCAGGCGTGGGAACCGGCTACAGCGTGGGCGGCTAGCCGCCCGCACCCTGCTCCACATACTTCCAGCTCATCGCGCCAAAGAACATCTCATCCCAGCTCTGCTGCCCCCAGGGCACAGAGCGTGATGGGTCAGGGTTGTTCTTGTTCTGTGTGGAGTTGTCGAACACGCCAGTGGCCACCACTTTGGTGCCCGCCGGAATGAACTTGGGCTCTTCCATCAGATAACGAATCTGCCAGTTGTAGTTGTAATTGGCGATGTTGATCAATTCCTCCTGCGTGCCGTCCGGGTAGAACGCCGTGAAGCGCATGCTCTTGCCGCGGAAGTGCATGTGCGGCAGGAATCCATACATCTGCGCATCTTTGTCGATCACCACACTCTGAGTCATCTCGAAAGCCGGGTCGTAAGGAGTGATGTTGGTCCAGCCTGGCGTGAAGATGCACGCACACTGGCCGGACATGCGCTCCGCAGGCACCTCACCCTCCGGATAGAACCAAACACCGATCTCGCTGGCGTCTACCGTTTCCTTGCCATTGGTGGTGTAGTGCAGTTGCAGACGCAGCTTGGAGCCAGCCCGCAACAGTCCGCCGGTATTCGGTGGCTCGATGGCTGGTTCAGCACCCGGAATGTAAGCCGTGATGTTCGCCTGATTTGGATCACCGCCGCCGAGGAAGCCGCGCCGCTTGGTCGCATCCGGTGAGATGATGTCGTTCAGGGTATGGTGCAGCACGGTACGGTCGCCCGGGATGTACTGACTGGCGCGCACCCAGCGGTCCGTCTCCAGCCCGTCGAAAGGAACTTCGACGGTGATATAGTCGAGTACGCCAGTGGCGGGAATAGTCTGCGGCGGCACCTTGACGATCAGATCCGGCTCGCCGAGTGCCCACTTGGTCTCGGGCCAGGTCAGTTCCATCAGCGGATCGGTGGCACCATCTCTCATGGCTCCCGCTTCGATCCAGCTGATCAGGGTCTGCTGCTCCTGCACCGAGAGAACATAGTCATTGCTGTAATTGCCCACGTGCGGATCGATCTGCCCGGGCGGCATGCGCTTGGTCATCAACACTTCGCGAATCATCGGCGACCAGCCCTGCACCATGGCATGGCTGTCCATCGCAAACGGGGCAATGCCACCGTCGCGGTGACAACTGGCGCAGTTCTCAGCCAATATCGGCGCCACGTCTGCCTCGTAGGACACCAGTTCGGTGATCGGATATTGAATGTCTGCTCCCGGGGCGTCCGCCATCGCGACTACTGGCGTACCCACTGCTCTGCCGGCCACCACGTCATTGAGCGCCGTCTCCAGCGCGCTGACCGGCCCGCGGAATATCACTTCGAAACTGCGGGGATCGTAGAGGAAGGCCTCCCCGCTCTTGTCGATGCCCATGGCTTCAGAGATCACCTGCGCGTCGTCGATCAGCACCGGCAACTGCACGCCGATCTGCGCCAGCGCCTGCTTCACGTCGGCGCGCGTCTCGCCCAGCGGATTGATTAGCATGAACTCGACGCCCTCGGCATCGAAGCGGGATTGCAGCCGTGCGTAGTCGGCGGCCGCTTCTGCGGTCTGTGCGCTGCCATTGACCTGAACGAGGAAGGCGATGGCCTTGTGATCGTCGTACCAGCTCATGTGATGGAAGTTGCCATCCTGATCGAGCAACGCGAAGTCGCCGACGCGCTCAGTCGCCTGGGCCGCGCCCGCCAGCAGGGGCAATGTAAGCATGCAGGAGAGCAGCAATCGATTGGGAGTCAGTCTGTTCACTATCGTCACCTCTATTTGTTTTTTTTGACTTAAAGAATGGCCAGACAATAACACAAGCAAGAATAAGTGGAAGCGTGAACCCTTGCCGAAAAATGAAATCTATCGGGCTGCAGAAATCGGGTACACTCCCGGCCATTGATATTCATCGAAATTCACTGAGATTCACTAAGAAAGGAGCCCGTATGAAAGAAGCAGTCATCGTCGCCACCGCGCGCACGCCGATCGGCAAGGCCTACCGTGGCGCGTTCAACAATACCGATGCCCCCACTCTGGGCGCCCACGCCATTCGTGCGGCTCTGCACAAGGCAGGCATCAGCGCTGACGAGGTCGACGACATCGTCATGGGCTGCGCCATGCAGCAGGGCACGACCGGCGCCAACATCGGCCGCCTCGCCGCGCTTGCGGCCGGTCTGCCGGATACCGTCGCCGGGATGAGCCTGGACCGCCAGTGCGCATCGGGCATGATGGCCATCGCCACCGCCGCCAAGCAGATCATCATCGACCACATGCCCGTCGTCATCGGCGCCGGGCTCGAATCGATCTCGCTGGTGCAGAACGAGCACCGCAACACCTTCCGCGCCGTCGACCCGAACGTCATCGCCCACTCGCCGCACGCCTATATGCCGATGCTGCAGACCGCCGAGATCGTCGCCAAACGCTACGGCATCACCCGCGACGCCCAGGATGAATACAGCCTGCAGAGCCAGCAGCGCACCGCCGCCGCGCAGGCCGCCGGGAAGTTCGACGCCGAGATCGTGCCGATGAAATCGACCATGATCGTCGTAAACAAGGAAACCAAAGAGCAGAGCCTGCAAGAAGTCACCCTCAGCAAGGACGAAGGCAACCGCGCCGACACCACCCTGGCGGGCCTCAACTCGCTCAAGCCGGTTATCGAAGGTGGCTGCATCACGGCGGGTAACGCCAGCCAACTCTCCGACGGCGCCAGCGCCGCCGTGTTGATGGACGGCAAGCTTGCCGAACAGCGCGGCCTGCAGCCACTCGGCGCTTATCGCGGCATCGCCGTGGCTGGATGTGCGCCGGACGAGATGGGCATTGGCCCCGTGTTTGCGGTGCCCAAACTGCTCAAGCGCTTCGGCCTGACCATGGACGACATCGGCCTGTGGGAGCTAAACGAAGCCTTCGCCGTGCAGGTGCTTTACTGCCGCGACCGCCTGGGCATTCCCAACGAACTGCTGAACGTCAACGGCGGCGCCATCTCCATCGGCCACCCCTACGGCATGAGCGGCGCCCGCATGGTCGGCCACGCCCTGATCGAGGGCAAACGCCGGGGCGCGAAGTACGTCATCTGCACGATGTGTGTGGGCGGCGGCATGGGTGCGGCGGGGTTGTTCGAGGTCTACTGACGACCACCACCTGTGGGAGCGAGCCTGCTCGCGATAGCTTTTGACTTACACTGAAAGCGATCGCGGGCACGGCTCGCTCCCACAGGTTCATTTCGCGAACAGACTCTTCTCGATATCCTTGAACGCCTTGAACTCCAGCGCATTGCCGGACGGGTCCAGAAAGAACATCGTCGCCTGCTCGCCCGGCTGACCTTTGAAGCGAATGTACGGCTCGATCAGAAACTCCGGCACAAATGTCTTCACCTGCTCCGCAAACGCCTCCCACTGGTCCATCTCCAGCACCACCCCGAAATGCGGCACCGGCACGCCGTGCCCATCGACATGATTGCCGATCTGGTTGACCTTGCCCTGCGGCCCCAGTGCCGGATTCACATGCACCACCAGTTGATGCCCCAGCAGATCGAAGTCGATCCAGTGGTCTGAGCTTCTGCCTTCCGGCAGGCCCATCTTCGTACCGTAGAAATCGCGCGCCTCCTCCAGATTGCGAACCTGGATGGCGAGGTGGAAAGGGGTGAGTCGGGTGGGTTTGAGCATAGGGGCTGCCTTCTCTTCTGTGCATTTGGCGTCAGTGTAGATGCACACCCCTGATGACGCCAACCACTTATAACCTGTCGCGCGCCTCACCCTGTGGGAGCGGGCCTGCCCGCGATTAGTCTTTCGCGACGCGAGATCAATCGCGGGCAGGCCCGCTCCCACAGACTGGGGTGTCAGAACTGGTAATGCCGGACGTGTCAGTTTGGCGCTGAATTGGGTAGAGTCCGCCACATGAATACCAACATCAGCAACGACACCGATCCAACCGCGCCCTCATCGGTAACCTTCGCCCAAGCCTTCCGCCTCTGGCTCAAGCTCGGCTTCCTCGGCTTCGGCGGCCCAGCGGCGCAGATCGCGCTGATGCACCGGGAGCTGGTGGAAGAGCGGCGCTGGATCAGCGAGCGGCGCTTCCTGCATGCGCTCAACTACTGCATGCTGCTGCCCGGCCCGGAGGCCCAGCAGCTCGCGACTTACATGGGATGGCTGCTGCACCGCACCTGGGGCGGCATCGTGGCGGGCACGCTGTTCTTCCTGCCGGGGCTGGTATTCCTGATTCTGCTGTCGTGGATCTATATCGCCTTCGGTGACGTGCCACTGGTGGCCGGATTGTTCTACGGCATCAAGCCCGCCATCACTGCCGTGGTGGTGCATGCCGTGCAGCGCATCGGTTCGCGGGTGCTCAAGAACGGGTTCATGTGGGCGATTGCTGCAGCGGCGTTTGTCGCCATCTTCGGCATGAATGTGCCCTTCCCGTTCATCGTCGGCGGCGCGGCGTTGCTCGGTTTTCTGGGCGGGCGTTACCTGCCTGAGAAGTTTCAGCTGGGCGGGGGAGGACATGGCGCGAGTAACAAGTCCTGGGGCCCGGCCCTCATCGACGACGACACTCCGACACCCGCTCATGCCGTGTTCCGTTGGCCACGCCTCGCCCGAGTGCTGGCGGCCGGTGCACTGCTGTGGGCGGTGCCGATGGGCGTGCTGCTGACAGTGTTGGGCTGGGAGCACACGCTGACGCAGATGGGCTGGTTCTTCACCAAGGCGGCGCTGCTGACCTTCGGCGGCGCCTATGCGGTGCTGCCGTATCTGTATCAGGGCGTGATCAGCAATTACGGCTGGCTGACGCCGACGCAGATGATCGATGGACTCGCGCTGGGCGAGGCGAACCCCGGCCCACTCATCATGGTGGTGGCCTTCATCGGCTTCGTGGGCGGTTACGTGCAGGCGCTGTTCGGCCCGGAGTTGCAGTTTGCAGCCGGAGCGTTGGCGGCGGTGCTGGTGACGTGGTTTACCTTCCTGCCATCGTTCATTTTCATACTGGCGGGCGGGCCGTTTGTCGAATCGACGCACGGCAATCTGAAATTCACCGCACCACTGACGGCCATCACGGCCTCCGTGGTGGGCGTGATTCTCAATCTCGCGGTGTTCTTTGCGTACCACGTGTTGTGGCCGACGGGGTTGGAGGGCGCAATTGAGTGGCCGTCGGCGCTGCTCGCTATCGCGGCGGCAGTCGCCCTGCTGAAGTTCAAGCGCAACGTGATGCAGGTGATTGCCGTAAGTGCGCTCGCCGGGTTGTTGCTGCAAACGTTCGTGCTCTGATTGCCTCGTCAACCCTGTGGGAGCGGGCCTGCCCGCGATGGATTTTAGCAACGCACTATTTTTTTATCGCGGGCAGGCCCGCTCCCACAGTCAGAGCCACGATCAGTTGTTTCTGCAGCCCGCGCCCCGCTCTATCCACATTATCAATACCTTCGTGCACAGTTAATGTGCACGATTCCCAGTGCCGCCGCATTACCGGGCAAGCAGCTTCAGGGCGGAAATACCCGAGAAAATCCTAACTCTCTGTATTTGTTAGATTATAAAAACTGGCCCGATTATTGATATACATATTGCGTATCACT